>NZ_JBFUIU010000754.1:0-4252 GCF_056401695.1 Variovorax sp. P4_D9 | reverse complement strand
TAGCAGTGCCGGGCCAAGTAAGTTCGCGTTGTTCGAGTTGCTCAGCAAGCCAGCGAGTAGAACTTCGTTGCTGCGGACGAGGCTTGGCCTTCGAGACATTCCATCTGCCCCTTCCTGATCATGTGCATCGTCTCGATGCCGGCAATGAGCGCTCGCGCGCAGCGGAAAGACTTGAAGCCGAGCATCGGCCGCACGATGCGTTTGACGGCCCGATGGTCTTGCTCGACGATGTTGTTGAGGTACTTCGACTGGCGCATGTCGATGGGCGCACCGGAGTCGGCCTGCATGCTTTGAATGGGGCCGTGTTGGCACCGCTTTGGTAAGTAGACCCCGGGAGTTTCGCCCAGAGTCTCTCGCAGAACCGTGCGTAAACCTCTCGATTTACACGGCTCCCGTCATCCAACCCCTGCCCCCCAGCGCCAGTGTTCGAACATGGTCGGCCGCTTATCCTTGACGTTGCACAGCCACTCAGCACTGCGCCGCTCGTGACGTCGCAATGTCTTGTACTTGCGCCGCGCCCATCGCTCGAGTTTGCGGTCAAGGTACCGCCGCAAGCCCTGCAGGGCAGTCGGATAAAAAGCACCATAGTAGTTCCACCATCCACGCGCGGTTGGGTTGCATTGCTCCGCCAACTCGGCCAGAGTTCCTGGCGTTTGTTGAGGCAGCCGCCATCGCTTGACCGTCGCCCGCATGCGTTTCAAGGCGTCCGCACTAACTCCCGGAAGGAAGCTGGTAAACAGACGGCCTTGCCGACTCATCGCTTTGCGCGGTCGGAACGTGAAGCCCAGAAATGTGAAGCTCACATTCGCTTGGCGTTGCTTGCGGTTGCTATCCTTGCAATACACGATCTTCGACTTGTCAGGATGCATCGTCAGCCCGCATTCGGCCAGCCGTGAGGCTATAGCCTGCATGACTTCTGTCGCTTCTTCCTCGGTGCGGCAGTGAACCACCGCGTCGTCAGCGTAGCGAGCAAAAGGACAATGCGCGAGCGTGCGCTGCATCCAGCAGTCGAACGCATAGTGCATGAACAAGTTCATCAAGATAGGACTGATCACACCGCCTTGCGGGGTGCCTCTATCCCTTGTGAGGCGAGCACCCTGCTCGGTTTCGAACGGAGCCGTCAGCCATCGTCCGATGTACAGCAGGATCCAGTCTTCCTTGATGTGCTTGCGGATCGCCTTTTGCAGCAAGCCATGATCGATCTGATCGAACGCCGCCTTGATGTCGAACTCCACCACCCAGTCGTATTGCCAGCAGCGCTTTCGCGTCGCGGCAACCGCCTGTTTGGCAGAGCGCCCAGGTCGGTACCCATAGGAGTCCGCATGGAATATCGGATCAAGGATCGGTTCAACGAGAATTTTCACGACAGTCTGCGCAATGCGATCCGCGACAGTCGGCACACCTAGCTTTCTCGTGCCGCCCGATGCCTTCGGAATTGCCACTTGCTTGACCGGTGGTGGCAGGTACGACCCCGACGACATCCGATTCCACAGCTTGTACAAATTCGTCGACAGGTTCTGCTCGAACTCAGCGATGGTTTCATCGTCGATGCCGGCAGCGCCTCGGTTGGCCTTCACTTGCTGGTACGCCTGCCAGACGGTGCGTTTGGCAATGCAGTAGGGTTTTGCCGATTTCATGCCACTCATCCCCGGAGGTTGGTGACCTTCATCGGCAGGATGACGCTGCCCCTTCGCTCCACTCTCATTACAAGAGCTTCATCACTACTACGGGCAACTCCGCCCCTTGTTCCGGCATCGGTATTCTTCCTCATGGTGTTCGCCACTTGTCATTTTCCTTAGCATCCAGAACAAGGTTCTCACGTTCCATGCCTGAGCCTGTGTTGAGATCATGCCGCCTATACACCGACTGCCACCGGGTCCGTAGACAGGTATCGCCCCGGCTGATCCTGAGGTATCGACACAACCTCAGTTTTGACAGCGCCTTGAATCACTAACGATGCGTCATCGGACGGTTCACTTTCGTTCATCTTCTCAACACGTACCTGCCATCCTTCTGGATGACTTTTCCTCAGTCGCTCACCACCACGCCTTTTGGACGCAGCAGCACTGGGCGGTTTGAAGCCTGCTCCTGCAAGCCGGCTTCGGGAGGCCTACTCCCATCTCAGTCATAGCACCACGAACTTCCGTTCGTGTTCGGGACACACTGTCGATGGTGATCTTCTCCGGCACACCGTGTAGGCCGATGGCCTGCTCGAAAAACGAGCACGCCGCGCTCGGCCATCATCTCCTCGATATGACGAAAGCTCAGAGGGTAGGCCGCATACCACCGCACGCAGATCAGCATGACCTCAAGCGGGTAATGCATCCGCTTGATCACCTTTCGCAGCGCTTCAATCACCTTTTTTTTGCCCCGTCATCATCTAACCCCCCAGCGTACCAGCACCAGTTCATTGCTATTGACAGAACCGACGAGCGCGCGGCGAAGTCCTGCGGGAAAGCAGCCGCTCTACGGGCCGTGCAGATGCGGGTTGCTTCCTGCACTGCGGCGATCTCCCGCTGCTGCCGCGCAGGAGTTGATGAGCGTCGCGCCGCAATCGTGGCTCAGTGCCAAATCGCGGTGAGCACCTGCGCGAGCCGGCCACCGGCCTTGGCGATCTCCTCGCGCTGGACATCTGCCTTCAGCTTTGCGTAGCCTGCGGGCAGCTTGATGGCGTGGTGATGATGCGCGTCCTCGGCGGAGTACGTGATGCCGTCGAATGCGACCTTTCCGTCGGTGAGCGTTTCAGTCGCCCATGCTGTCGACCAGCCCGACATATCTCCCGTGCTCACGGGAACAGCCCGCGCGAGCTTCATCACGGCCGCCGATGGCGGCTGCGATGCAAGGCTCGAGGCCACTGCGTCCCATTCGCCGTGGAGTTTCTTCGAGCCGATGAGCAAGTCGTTGCCGCCGTGCGTTTCGGTGTTCGCGTCGAAGGCGCCTTCGTCCGGGTCCACCACCTTTCCCGTGGCATCTACGTAGACGGCGACCACGTGAAGCGGCTGATGGATGTCGCCGACGTAGTGAGACAGCAGGCGCAATGCCTCCTTCTTGCTCGTTATATTGAAGGGCGGCGGGCACGGCTTGCCCTGAAGCACCGCGATAGTCGCGGCAATGGCCGAGACGACGTCCTGGTCGGTGGTTCCGACCTGTCCCTTCTCGTAGGCCACGCGTTGCACTGCGACGTCGGTGTAGTGGTACTGCTTATGGCAGGGATCGGTGTTGAATCGCGAGGTGCAGTTGCCCACGTTGCGGCGCACAAAGGCTTCCATCTGCCGCTCGCTGGCCGGGTTCTCGTAGATAGCGCATTCGGCGAACCTGCCCTCGCCGCCATACTTGAAGGTCGTGGGGCTCACGCCCTTGGCGCAATCGGCCCAGACCGAGGAGGTGCGCAGATTGCTCCCAAGAATCTTGCGGACCTCCTTGGCGGTTGGAGTTCCCGCGATCATCGCGTCGGCGATGGAGCCCACCGCCATGTGACCATCGGGTCCGTAGGCGAATGTGCTTCCGCATGCCACGGCGCAGCCGAAAGCCAGGGCGCACAGTCTCGTTGACATGGCACTCTCCTTGAAATGTGTGACGACCATCGAGGCTAGTCGCTTCAGTCTTGTGAAGCGACCCCACGCCGGAGGAGGAATCACGCTCTGAAGCTATACAGCACGCCGAAACAAATGAGTCGGCGTCTCATCACGGAGGAGGTGACGACTGGGCGCCAGGTCTGCGCGATTGAGTGCGACGAAGCTGCTGAAGGTCTGTGTGCCGGTTGATCGCAGGCGCGCTCGGCGAATGCCAGCACAACCGCTCGTTGGCCCAGACTTGACCTTCGACATGCTGGCGCTCAACGTCGGCTAACGCACTGCACACTTGCCGTATGACAGACGCCGGCGAAAGGCAGGGAGAGTCCAAACCCGGACATTTCACCAGTAGTCCGACGGGGCATTGACCGAGGCTGCGGGGGTGGGTAGACCAACTCACATTCGTAGTCGCGGTACAGGCTGTCGATCCTGGCTTTGACGCGCCCGGGGACCGGTTTCTCCCGGGGTCGCAACGTTCCGTAAATCCGCGCGATGGGATCTGGGCGGCCGAGCGCGCCGCGTCCTGCGCCACGCCAGTCATTCGTCCATCGCGCAATTGTGCGAACGCACCGAAGCCGTCATAGCGCAACGCAACCAGGCACCCCAGCCATTCAAATGGACATTCGCCGGCTTTGAGCTACAAACCGGCGAACCCCTGAGGTTCAAACACCATGCCAACG
>NZ_JBFUIU010000753.1:0-4258 GCF_056401695.1 Variovorax sp. P4_D9 | reverse complement strand
GGCCAGGCACGATCGGCATCAGCGGCAGCGGCAAGTCGCCGTCGACCACATGAAGGTCGGTGCGACAGACCGCGCAGGCCAGCACGCGAAGCCGCAGCTCGCCGGCCGCAGGCTCCGGCAGCGGGCGACGTTCGAGTCTCAGCGCCTGCCCGGCGGCATGGAGCACCATCGCGCGCATCTTTGTCATCCTCAGGGCATGTACTTGCCGCCGTTGATCGACAACGTGGTGCCAGTGATGAAGCCGGCATCGTCCGCCGCGAGGAAGACAACCGCCCGCGCAATCTCGGCGGTCGTCGCGAGGCGTCCGGCCGGAACGGCCTTCAGGATCTGCGCGAGCACCTCCGGCGGGACGGCGCCGACCATCGACGTGTCCGTGTAGCCGGGGGCGATGACGTTGGCCGTGATGTTGCGCGATGCTCCCTCGAGCGCCAGCGATTTCGTGAAGCCGATCAGGCCGGCCTTGGTGGCCGCGTAGTTGCACTGGCCGACCTGGCCCGAGAGGCCGTTGACCGAACCCATGTTGACGATGCGGCCGAAGCGGCGCTCCCGCATGCCTTCGATCACCGCCCGGCACATGTTGAAGCAGCCGCCCAGGTTGATGTCGAGCACCTCGCGCCATAGCTCGAAGCTCATCTTGTGCAGCATGGCGTCGCGCGTGATGCCGGCGTTGTTGACCAGCACCTCGACCGGGCCGAGTTCGGCCTCGACCCGCGCCACCCCGTCGCGGCAGGCGGCCGGATCGGCCACGTTCCAGGCCAAGGCCGGAATGCCGGTCCGCGCGGCGAATTCCTGCGCGGCCTCGGCGTGGGTGCCGTAGTTGACCGCCACGCGGTAGCCCGCAGCGAGCAGGGCTTCCGCCGTGGCGGCGCCGATGCCGGCGGTGCCTCCGGTGACGAGTGCGACGCGCGTGGTCATTCCAGCTTCCTTTCAGCGGTTGGAAGGCGCATGGCGCCCTGGCGCTTGACTGTAGAGCTCGCGCCGTCGACGGAATTGCGCTGGATCAAGCGCCGTCGATGCGGCGCTTGTTAGTGGGCCAGAACGTAAAGGCCCGGTGCCTCGCAGACCGGCGCCAGGCCGTGTCGGGCGTCGCCCATGCGCGGCGGCTTTCGGCGCGGTCCCGAATGGTCGGCCAGCCAGGTCTGCAAGGCCGGCCACCAGGAGCCTTCGACACGCTCCGCACCGGCTTCGTAGGCATCCGGCGGCACATAGGGGGCGCCCGCTGCGCGCTGCAGGATCTGGTAGGCGCGGTGCGGGTGCCCGGGTTCGCTCACGATGCCCGCGTTGTGTCCGCCATCGGTGAGGACGAAGCAGAGGTCGGCATCGCACAGCAGGTTCAGCTTGTAGACCGAATGCCAGGGCGCGACATGGTCGGTGCGGGTGCCGACGGCGAAGATCGGCGCCTTGATGTCCCCGAGCGAGACCGGTCGGCGCTTGACCCGGAAGCGGCCCTCCGCCAGGTCGTTGTCGAGGAACAGACTGCGCAGGTAGTCGGCATGCATCCGGTAGGGCATGCGCGTGCCGTCGGCGTTCCACGCCATCAGGTCGGTCATCGGCGCCCGCTCTCCGAGCAGGTAGTTGTGCACCATGGGCGACCAGATGAGGTCGACGGCGCGCAGCAGGGCGAAGGCGCCGGCCATCTGGCTGGAATCGAGGTAGCCCTGGCGCGCCATGACGTCTTCCAGGAAGGTCAGCTGGCTTTCGTCGATGAACAGGGCGAGCTCGCCCGGTTCGGTGAAGTCGGTCTGCGCCGCCAGCAGCGTCACCGAGGCCAGTCGCTGGTCGTGGTCGCGCGCCATCGCGGCAGCCCCGATGGCAAGCAGCGTCCCGCCCAGGCAGTAGCCCAGCGCATGGATGCGCTGCGCCGGAACGATCGACTCGATGGCATCGAGGCTCGCCATCAGGCCCTGGGCCAGGTAGTCCTCGATGCCCAGCTCGGCATCCGCGGCCTCGGGGTTCTTCCAAGAGATGGCAAACACCGTGTGGCCCTTGTCGACCAGGTAGCGGATCAGCGAGTTGTGCGGGGACAGGTCGAGGATGTAGAACTTCATGATCCACGCGCTCATGATCAGCACCGGTTCGGGGTGCACGGTCGGCGTGGTCGGCGTGTACTGGATCAGCTCCATGAGGCGGTTGCGCAGCACGACCTTGCCCGGCGTGCAGGCCACGCGCTGGCCGGGCACGAAGTCCTCCGCGCCCTTCGGCGGCAGGTGCCGGAGCCTGCGCTGCAGGTCGTCGGCCAAGTTCTGCGCCCCTTGCAGCAGATTCATGCCCGCGCTGGCCGCGGTCCGCTGCAGGACCAGGGGATGGGTGGCGATCGAATTCGCCGGCGAGAACATCAGCTGCAACTGCTGCGCCGCAAAGGCGACCACCCGCCCATGGTGGCGCTCCACGCCCGGCACGCCTTCCGTGAGGTCCCGAAGAGACTGTTCGCCGGCGCGAAAGGCCTGTCGGTAGAGGCTGAACGGCCATTCGTCCCAGCAGTGTTCCGCGAGGCGAGGGTCGTAGGCGCGGGCGGGCGATTTTGCAGGGGCCTGGCCGGCGCCCTGGCCTTGCGTACGCAGTGCATTCAGCCACGGTCGCAGCATCAGGACCTGGGCGCTGCGGGCAGGCTGCGCCGCCAGGTGGATGGCCCAGTCCGACCAGGCCAGCAGCAGCGAAGCGGGCGACAGGCCCCGCGTCCACTTGGCCATGGCGGCGTGCAGCGTGCGGTCCAGTTCGTCCTTCGGGTCGTTCATTCGGCGGTCCTTGGTTTCGGGCGATGCCGGGCCTTCGGCCCGCGTTTCGCACGGAGTCTGCCGGCTCGAGTCCCTGTTGCAATTTGACGCCGCGCAAGAAAAGTCGCCGTCGACGGCGCTAATGTCCTTGCATGCCAGCGATGGCTTTGAAAGGAAGCTTCATGCAAACACCGAAGACGATTCTGCTGCACTTGGACAGTTCCGCGCGCACGGCGGAACGGGTCAAGGTCGCGCGGCATCTGGCCGAGGCTTTCGACGCCGAGGTCACGGGCCTGCCTTGCACGACCTCGGCGCTGATGCGCTATCCCTACGCGCTGGAAGGCGCGGCGGAGGCCATGGCGATCATGGACGAGCTCGACCAGGAGTGCCGCGACAAGGTGCATGCGATTTTCACGGAGGCCGCCGGCGGCTCGCCCCGCCTCCACTGGTCCGAGCCCTTGAGCGATGCGCCCTGGGGCTTCGCCCGGCGTGCCCTGTATGCCGACCTGATGATCCTGGGCCAGCGCGACCCCGACGACCCCGTCGCCGACGAGTTGCCTGTCGACTTCCTGGCGAGCACGCTGGTGGCGAGCGGCCGTCCTGCGTTGCTGCTGCCCTATGCGGGGCCGGTGAACGCCGTCGGGCGCAACGTGCTGATCGCGTGGAAGCAGACGCGCGAGGCCGCGCGTGCGGTATCGGCCGCGCTGCCGTGGCTGGTCCGTGCGGATTCCGTGCAGGCGGTCTGCCACGGCGAGGCCGCCGATGCGTCGCTGCAAAGCCTGCAGGCCTATCTGAAGGCCCAGGGCGTGTCCGCCGTGGTGCGTTCCGGGGGGGCGGAGGGCAGCGATGTCGGCGAGCACATGCTGTCGACCGCCGCCGACATGAGTGCTGACCTGCTCGTGATGGGCTGCTACGGCCACAGCCGGGCGCGCGAATGGGTGCTGGGCGGGGCCACGCGGTCGATCCTGCAATCCATGACGCTGCCGGTGCTGATGTCGCACTGATTCCGATGCAGGCTTCGAGGCGCGGTCAACGGACGCTGCCCCGCGGGGGCTGTGGTGCCGGCACGGACCAGGCGGGGCGCTCCGTGCGCTGGGTGTCGATGACCACCAGATAGCGTCCCGGATCTTCGACCGGCGTCTGTGCGGCGGGCAGCACCCATATCGCCGAACCTTCGGCCCTGGCCTGAAGATAGTCCGCATCCAGCACGCCGAAGCGATCGAGCAGGCGGTTCAGCTGTGCCGGGATGCGTACGCAGCCCTTCGATTGGACGCTGCCGAGGCGCCGTTCGAGCCGGTCCGGATCGGTGGAGTGCATCTGGAGTCGCATCATGCTCGTCCCGCCGTGTCCCCAGAGGCGCTCGGCCTCCTGCCAGCCGAAATCGAAGACCCGCATGCCGGCCGCTCCGTAGCCCCGGATGCCGTTCTCGTTGCGGGTGCCTTCGGCGCGGAAGTCGGGATTCGACGGCGTGTGCGCGAAGACGCCGAGGGGCGTCTGGAAGTGATCGAACTCGCCACCGCGGCCCGTCGAGACCGGCGAAGCGC
>NZ_JBFUIU010000752.1:0-4259 GCF_056401695.1 Variovorax sp. P4_D9 | reverse complement strand
GCCTCGCTCAGGTCGCGCCCTATGGCATCGGCGCGCTGGCGGGGTTCTGGTTCGTCGGGCGGGTTGCTGCATTCTGGGTTTGAGCTACCAACGCCGCTTCTTGCGGCATCCCGGTGCCGGCATAATTATTCGCGAGGGCTCCTGACGTCTCTCACGTCAATCGCGAGTCGCAGCCTCGTCGGCGCGGCGTTGGCACTGACAGCAGTCCTCGCACAAGCCGACGAGGGCGGCGCCATTCTGGTTCTCAGGGCGGTATTCGAGCCTGTCGGCGASGCCGGCGCSGGCCACACCCGGCTGGTCGTTCACGACCATGGAGAGTATCCAGAAGCTGGGGGTGTGCACTGCAGCAGAGTAGGCTTCGGGGATGGCTCCTTCCTGGCAAACAGTCCTGCAGCTGCGGGTAGTGCTGCGCCATATCAGCCCGTTGATCTGGCGCCGGCTGTTGGTGCGCAGCGACACGAGCATCGCCCAACTGCACCAGGTCCTGCAGGTGGTGTTTGGCTGGGAGGATCTGCACCTTCACCGCTTCGAGATCCGTGTCCGCGAGTACTGCCTCTACAGAGACGGGGGCATTTTCTTCGACACCGAYGCCCATAGGATCTTGATCGGCGATCTGAACCTGCGGCGCCTCGAGCGATTCACCTATGAATACGACTTCGGCGACTGCTGGATCCACGACCTGCGCATTGAGGCTACCTTACCCGTCAATCCAGGACTGGCGTACCTGCGGTGCACCGCAGGAATGGGCCATCCTGAGTGGGGACCACCCTGACCGCCGGCGCGCAGTCAATCGCAGCCTTGACGCCTTGTCGCCCCAGCCGGAGAGTCGGCCGATGAAACTCACGATTGAGCTTCGCATCGAGGGCGATGCCGCAATGCCGCTCACGGTGCCGATTCAGATCATTGATCATCACGTGCAGGACGTGGGACTCACAGTGGCAGAAGCCAAGGCAATTCTGGGGCGTGGACGGCTTCGCATGATCAAGGGCCATCACCCACTGCGCTTTCGAACGGCCTATAGGGACGTGCCACTGCACAGCGCGCCTTGGTTTCGCTGTCGATGCGAGATCTCCAGGAGCCGAGTTCGCGCGCCATTCCGCTTCGCCCCAGTGCAACTCGCGAGACCTTCGCGACTTCCTGACGGCAAAGCGGCGGCGGCTTCCCTTGAGGGCAATGAAATTGCCCTTCGCACCTATTCCCGCCTGACGACCTTCCGAGCACGATAACGCGGAGTGAGTTCGGTCAGTCGATCGAGCCATTGGTTGTCAGGTTGCCCACAAAGTGAGCTTCATCGAAGTCGGCTGGGCTCCTCGGACAAGGAGGTCCCCATGAGTCATGTTTTCGAGAAGGTGAAGGAGGACCTCCTGGCCGTGGTCCCTCCGACGGTCTTCTTCTTCGTCGCGCTGCACCTCGTCGCCTTCATTCGGGTGCTGATGTTGAAACATACCGACGTCCCGGTGTCGACCACGATGTCGCTGTTGGTCGCTTCGCTCATTCTGGGCAAGGCGGTGTTGATCGCCGACATGCTGCCTTTCATCAATCGCTTCCCGAAGGAGCCCTTGATCTACAACGTGGCCTGGAAAACGGCAATCTATCTGGTCGTCGCCGCTGCGGTGCACTACTTGGAGCGGCTGTATGAATTCTCACGCGAGACGGGGGGATTGTCACTGGCAACCAGAAGCTGCTGACCGAGATGGTGTGGCCTCATTTCTGGGCCATTCAAATACTCCTGTTCCTACTGATCCTGATGTATTGCACCACGCGAGAACTGATCCGTGCCATCGGCAAGGAAAAGGTCAAGCGTATGTTCTTCGGGCCGCATCCCTTGCCATTTGCCTCTGGGACAGGCGGCTGAACCCGTCGTAGCCAGTCAATCCATAGCGGCGAAGCCTTGGCCGACCGCCCTCTTACGGAATCATCCCGCACTCGAACATCTTGTTCGCAATCGGCGCGGCCACCTTATTGAGGAACGCCGCGCGGGCCGTCGGATCGTTACGCAGGACGCGAGCGCCACGGCCCCCCCGCCTGCAATGCCGACCAGGGCCAGTGCGCCCAGCGCAGGAACGATCAGCAATGCGATGCCGGTTGCGAGCTCGGCGACCGACGCGACGGCAGGGACCTTGCCGAGGGTATTGAAGCTCGGATCGCTCACGGGAAGGGTCCAGGGAAGTCCAGCGCGTTACGGCGCCATCCCGCACTCGATCATCTTGATGAGCACGGGTGCGGCGATCCTGTCGATGAAGGCCACACGGGCCTTTTCATGGTTGCGAAGCAGCGTGATGGCTGCCTTCTTGGCCATGGTGGGCGGCTCGTTCTTCCGGGCCTTGAACTCTCCGTTCCGGGTCTGTTCACCTTTCCTCCAAGACGATCCATCAGCCGGCGCGGCCCGGACATGACCGAGGAAGCGGCGGTGCTGTCGCAGGTCACGCGCATCAAGGTGCGAGGCGCATTTGAAGGCACGGCCGAGGGGCTACTGATCTATCCTCCGCGCGGCCGGCAGGGGTCTGTCTCGTCCGGCAGCTCCAGTTCGAGCAGCGCTCGCACAAGATGGCGCAGGCCCGGAAGATCGTTCTTGACGGTCCTCCAGACGATCCCAAGGTCGACGCTGAAGTAGCCATGCGCAAGCGCGTTCCTCATTTCGTAGGCGAACGACAGGGGAAGTTCTGGATGCTCCGCATCAAATTGCGGGTGGTCGCGCTGGATGTTCCGGCTCGCCTCGCCAATGATCTCAAAATTCCGAATTACCGCATCCTGGGCCATCTCGGCACCCCGAAATGCCGTCTCATCGAGGTCGGCCGTGTATCGCTCAATACGCTCAATGGCCAACAAGATGTGGCACAGGTAGTCCGGGAGACGCTGCGGGTCTCGACTCATACCGGAAGCGCCTCCGCCAGAACCGTTGCCCGGATCCGCTCAGGCAAGGCCATCGGCGTCACCACATCCACCTTTACCCCGAGCAGCTGACGCAGCTCATGACGAATCGCGCCAAYGTCAAAGAGCGTGGTCTCGTCTGTGGGATCGATGAGCAAGTCCAGATCGCTCTCGTCGGTGTCCGAGCCATGCACAACCGAGCCGAACACGCGAGCATTCCGCGCACGGTGAGCCAGCACGATCGTGCGGATCTGCCCACGATGGGCCTCGAGCGTCAGAGAAGGCTTCATGGTCGGAGTATGCCCAATCTGGTGCCATGCCAGCAAGGTTTGTCGCTGTGGGCCGGGACGACCGGCCGTCATCGCCAGAAAGGCTACTCCACCTTCTTTGCGAGCCTCTCCATCAGCCGGTGCGTCTCCAGCAGCCTGGCCCCCTCCTCAAGCCCGCCGTCCGCGACTTCGCCGCCGATCCAACTTCGCTCGAACATCACCTTCAGCCAGTCCTCGCCAAAACCCTTGTTGAGCGGGAGCATGCGCACGCTAGTTACGTCAACCCGAAAGTATCGGAATATATCGGTGGCTGAGCTTTCGATCTGCATCCTGCCGAGTGAAGCTCCATTTGATGGTTCGCTTTCGATGGTTGCGCTCGCGCTGCCGAGCGTTGACTTCGGATTGAAGAGCCTGTCGACTGGGAATTCGCCGAT
The DNA here is from genome assembly GCF_056401695.1 of Variovorax sp. P4_D9. Taxonomy (NCBI): domain Bacteria; kingdom Pseudomonadati; phylum Pseudomonadota; class Betaproteobacteria; order Burkholderiales; family Comamonadaceae; genus Variovorax; species Variovorax sp. P4_D9. Next base: position 685 of record NZ_JBFUIU010000752.1, on the reverse strand, counting down.
CCAGGCACTGACGACTGAGGATTCCGATCTCGATCTCTGCCATGCTCAGCCAACTCGCGTGCTTGGCGGCGCGTTGACCCAGCGAGGGTGACCAGGGGGGCGCACTGGAACGTGCGCAGCATTCACATCCGGTTGGACAAGGGAAGCCAGCCTTGGGCTGACCATCCGAAATCTGCTTCAGCCCTACGCCCAGCGATGGCGACCGGCTACGGCTAGGGTGAACGCGATCACGCTGGGTGGCTCCATGCCGGCCGAGGCCATCGACAAGGTGAACACCTGAGACCAGCAGCGCGACAGCCTGCACCAGAATCAAAACGCACGCGCGTCGTGCGCCCAACAGGGCACTGCGCCTCGCCAGTTGTTCGCTGGTGTAGCGAACTTGGCGGCACGCCATCGCTAGCGTGCGCGTGCGGGCAGGGATGCTGCTATAGGTGCAAACGCCGGCGCGCGGCGCTTTTTCGCAGCCGTTCTTGAGCCACGATCGATGATGGCCTGAGACAGCGACAGCAGCAGTTCGTCGGCGCGTGGTATGCCCATATTTTGGGCCGTGATCTGCCCGCCCTCGAGCAGAAACGTCAACTCGGCGGCGGCCAAGTCCGGTTGTGCAATGCCGGCCTGCTCGCACAGACGCGTCACGCCCAGATCCTTCGCGACCGCCGCGTTCACGTCGACGTTGTAGAACAGG
>NZ_JBFUIU010000751.1:0-4261 GCF_056401695.1 Variovorax sp. P4_D9 | reverse complement strand
GGCCAGTGCGGCGGCGGCCACCACCACCGGCGAGCGGGCCGGCAGCCTGCTGGCTGCGCCGCTCGCCATCCGCATCGACACCGGCGTGATCTCGGTCGGCGGCAGCGTCGGCAGCCGGATCGGCAGCGGCGTGATCGGCACCACGCTGGGCGACACGGCAACGGTCAAGGTGCCGATCTCGACCGGACTGGCCGGCAGCATCGGCAGCAGGGCCGAGCTGTTCGACAAGCGCGCGCTCGGCGACATCCAGGTGATCGGCGTCGGCGGCGGCAAGGCCGCGCCCCCGTCGCCTTCCGACGTCGCCAACGCCGACCCGCTGACTGGCAGCGCCTTCATCCGCACCACCACCATCGCCAAGCGGCTCGAAGACCCGAAGTCGAAGGAGGCGCGCGACTACGCCACCTCTTCGCGCTACGAGGCGGTGCTCTCGCTGGTTCGGCTGGCCGACACGCTGACCGCGGAGGATGGCGGTGTCACGCCGGGCCTGTTCCAGGACGTGTCGATGCKCGGGCTCGAGGGCGACACCTTCCTCGACGACCTGACGCCGCCGGAGGGTGGGCCGCCGCCGCTCGAACGGCCCTTCACCGACTTCCTCGTCAAGCGGCCGCTGCTCGGCGCCCTGCTCAAGGTGCCGACGCGGCTGCCGGCCGGCCAGACCACCGGCGATCCGGACGAGGGCGCGATGTTCTCCGACAGCACCGACCTGTCCGATCACGTGGTGGCGCTGATGCGCAAGATGGAAGGCCGCATCAAGCTCTACCGCGATGCGATCAGCGTCTGCAACGCCGCGTCCACCGGCGTGCGGACCGCACTGGCCGCGGTCGGCACGCGGCTGGTCAGCGTCGCCGACGAACTGGCCGAGGCCCGCTACGACGTCAGCGTCGCGCGCTCGCTGTTGGCCGAGGAGACAGAGCGGCTCGATGCGGTCAATGCGAACCGCATCCGGGTGCTGGCCGACGAGGTCAAGTTCCTGGCCTTCGTGCGGCCGCGGGAGGTCGAGAATCTGCTGGCCACGCCGACCCATTCGGTCGACCCCGGCCTGCTCGAGGCGCCGGTGCCGGCCTGCCTGCGCGCGCATCCCGACGTGCCCGACGAGATCGCCGACATGATGCGCGTGGTGCGCGAGGCACCGGCCAACTGGTTCGTCGCCGCGCCGCCGATCCTGCGGCGCCTCGACCGCTCGGAGCCCCTGCTGCGCATGGTGCAGGTGGCCAAGACCCGCGCGCTGTCGGGCTTGGCGACGCCGATCGTCGCCGCCGCCGCGGGCGTGACCAAGATCAGCCAGGCCATCGCCAGTGTCGCGACGCGGCAGGCGCAGGCGCTGGCGCCGCGCATCACGGCTATGCAGGCGCTCGACCTCGCGGCGCTCTCCGGCCTCACCTGGCAGGGACAGCGCGTGCAGGCCGAGCAGGTGGTGTCCTTCGCCGATTTGGCCGATGGCGGCCATGGCCGCGCCGACGTCGCGCGCAGCGCCGCCGACGAGCTCGAGAATATCCGCAGCATCGCGGTCTGCCTGCACGCCGAGTTCTCGGCCGTGCTGCCGGTGTTGCGGCTGCAGTGGGCCGAGACGCTGTCGGAGTTCGACGCGGCGCCGAACCTGCGCAACCTCGCGAGCCTGCCGCGCTGGTCGGAGATCGCCTTCGAGGACCGCAGGCAGATGCAGTCCTACGTCGACTGGCTGTTCAGCCAGATCGAGCCCGGCAAGCCCGATGCGTTGGCGCTGGTCAACGACGTGGTGCGCATGTGCCTGCTGCTCGCGAGCCATGCGCCGGTCGACCGCATCATCACCGGCCGCCTGGCGCGCCCGATGCCGGCGGTGGCCGTCGGCACCCGCATCCCGCTGCTGGCGATCGACGCCTCGAAGCTGCGGGTCGGCATGCAGGCCGTGGCCTACCGTGGCGAGCAGGTGGTGGCGCGGGCGCTGGTGGAGGACATCGGCCACGCCGAGATCTCGGCGCGGGTGGTGCAGACGATGGCGGTGCAGGTCGATCTGGGGACCGACGTGCGGATCCATTTCGACGACGGCGCGATGCTGAGCATGAAGACCGCCAGCGCCAAGCGCACGCTGTTCGGACGTTGAGCCTGGCCATGCCCTCGCCGGAACGTCACGCCCGTCGCCTTCGGCTCGTGGCCGGCAGCGAGGAGGCCGCGCGCGGCGCGGTGCTGCGGCTCGAGGACGCGCTGCGCTGCGCCAGCCTGCCCGATGCCGGCGCCCGGCTGCTGCTGGTGCGGCGACTGGCGCTGGGCCGGCTGCCCCGGCAGGCCTCGTCGCAAACGATCGCCCGCGTGATCGAGGCCCGCTTCGCCGACAGCGCCGTGGTGTGGACGGATGGCGCGGGCGCCGATGCAGCGGCCGCCGAGCACGTGGTGTTCCGCAGCGCTTGGCATGCGCGTATCGCTCTCACGCGACGGCTGCTGCAGGGCAGGGGATGCACCGCCTGGTACTGGCCCCTGGCGGTGGCGGAATTCCGCGTCGGCGCCAGCGCCGGCGACAACCTCCGCGCCATTGCGCGCGCCGTGGCCCGTACCGGCGAGGCGGCGGTGGCGCTGCCGGCGTGGGCACTGCATGCGACGCAGGGCGGCGGCGCGCGGAGGCTGGCGGCGATGGTGCCGCCGGCCCTGGGCGACGCGCTGCTGCGCGAGTCGGGGTTGAAGCGCCGGGAGGCGGCGCCGGGCGTCGTCGCGGCCGGTCTCGGGCCCTCGGAGTTCCGCTTGCCGCCATGGCTCGAATGCTTGCTGCGGGCGGCCGCGGGCGCATCGAACGCGGGCCAACGGCCGCCGGCCTCGACTGCTTCTCCGACCGGGCCGGTCGCGCCGGCCGCGCCGGACCCGCCGCCGGCAGCCGCCGTCGCCGCCGGCACTGCGCCCGTCCCTGCTGTGGACACCCCGAGCGCGCGGCGCGGTGCGCGGCCTTTGCCGGGGGCGAGAGGTCGGCGCCTTGCGCGATCCCCCGATGCGTCCGCGCTGATATCCGCATCGCTTCCCGCCCCGGCGCCGGGTGAGCCGGGCGCATCTCCGGGCCGCGTGATGATCACGCGTTCCCGGGCCAGATCGACGAGCGCCTGCTGCGATGCCGTGCCCACCGCTTGCGGCGGCCTGCTGTTCCTGTTGCCGGTGCTGGCGCGACTGGGCCTGCCGCGCTGGGCCGAGGCGGCCTCGGCCGACCCGGCCGACTGGACCTGCGCGGTTCTCGCGGCCGCGCTCGAACGGCTCGACGCACCGGTCGACGACCCGATGTGGCAACTGGTCGCGCGCGCTGCGCCGCCGTGCCGCATCGAAGCGGACGCGCCTGCCGTGTGGCGCAACCTGCTGGCGGCGCCGCGCGGCGCGCCATCCCTGCCGCTGGTGCAGGCGTTGACGACCGCGGCGAGCGCGAGCGCGCAGGCCGGCCTGTGGCTCACCGCGGTGCGCCGCTGGCTGCGTCGCGGGGCGCACATCGGGCTGGCGAGCCTGGTGCTGCGCCCCGGCCGGCTGAGCCTCACGCCGACCCATGTCGACGTGCATTTCCGTCTCGCGGCCATCGATCTGCGCGTGCGGCGCATCGGCCTCGACATCGATCCGGGCTGGCTGCCATGGTTCGGCCGCGTGGTCGCCTATCACTACCGGGACGCTTCGGCGTCATCGTCGTGAACGCGCCCGAGCCATTGCCGACCTGCGCCGCGCTGCGTCTGCCGCTGCATTCGCTCGTGCTCGCCGTGCTGGCCGATGCCGATTCGCCGGGCGCCGAGCCGGACTGGCTGCGCGCGCAGGTCGTTACCGCCGACGGCGCGACGCTTGCCGACTGGCTGCGCACGCCGCCCGAGGCGGACGAGCGCCTGCATGCGCTGGCCGGCGCCTTCGGTCTCTGCGAGGCCGAGTGCATCGCTGTCGCGCTGGCGGCGGCGGTCGAATCCGACCCGATGCTGGGCCGCGTGCTGGCATGGCTGCAGTCGCCGGCCGGCATGGCGCGGCCGACCATCGGGCTGGTACTGACGCTGGCAGCGCAGCTGGGCTTGCCCGATGCGCTTGCGGCGCTGGTCGATGGCCCGGCGCGAAGCTGCGGCCTGCTGGTGGTCGACGACGACAAGCGCCCGGTGCCCGAACAGGCCCTGCAGGTGCCGGTGCCCACGGTGCTCGCCCTGCGYGGCGCGGGCGGCGCGCGCGGCCTGTGGCCGGGCGTCGATGTGCAGGTCGATCGCGGCTTGGCGGTGGCGGCGCAGGTAGTCGGCCACCGCCGCCGCAAGAACCTCCTGGCCGAGCGGCCGGGCGATCAGGTTCGGTT
>NZ_JBFUIU010000750.1:0-4267 GCF_056401695.1 Variovorax sp. P4_D9 | reverse complement strand
GGTGGGGGGCTGGCGCAAGGTCACCGACGCGGTGCATCAGCGCGGTGGACGGGTCTTCTCCCAGCTGTGGCATTGCGGTCGCAACTCGCACCCGTTGAATCAGCCCGACGGCGCGTTGCCCATCGGGCCGTCAGCGATCATTTCCGACGCGTCCGTGCGCACCTCGCAAGGCCGAATGCCACTTTTGGTTCCCCACGAGCTTACGACGGCCGAGATCCCCGGGGTGGTCGACGAATACCGGTCCGCCGCGCGGGCGGCCTTGGCGGCAGGCTTCGACGGCGTGCAGGTGCATGCGGGCAACGGCTTCTTGCTCGACCAATTCTTGCGTGAGTCGTCGAACCAACGGCGCGACGGCTACGGCGGGAGCGTCCAGAACCGTTGCAGACTGCTGCTGGAGGTCGTAGAGGCGGTGTGCAGGATTTGGGGCTCGGACCGAGTCGGAGTTCGAATGTCGCCGACGAATCCCACCAACTATCTCCTCTCGGACTCCGATCCCGAACTTCTACTCCGCTGCGCGCTTGCGTCCCTGAGCGAGCTGAAGATCTGCTACGTCGACATCGTCGAAGGCTCGACCACCAGCGGGCCGGCGACTCATGCGGTGGACTTCGCTGCAAGCCGCCGCTCCTTCTCTGGCTTGTACGTTGCGAACAATGGTTTACGCACCCGCGAGCAGTCAGAGTCCGCGTTGGATTCGCACGCTGACCTGGTGTCCTTCGGCCGGCCTTTCATCGCCAACCCGGATCTACCACGGAGACTACAGACTGGTGCAGCTCAGGCCCCCTTGAACGAGGCGTTCATCTATTCGCCCGATCATCGTGGATACACCGACTACCCGTTCCTCAACGACGACGCGTAGCAACGCCGTCGCCTGAGCAGACAGCTGACGGATTCGACCACTTTCGACTCAACTCTTCCGGAACACACGCAGACCATCAATCCGGCTGCGGCTCCGCCACCGGTACGAAACAAAAATGGACAACATGAAAAGCGTCACATTCCCAAGCTCCGGAAACAAGGCTTCCGAACGCACTGCCTCTCGTCGGGCTGCCCTCCGGGGACTTGCGGCGGCGGGACTCGCAGCGTTCGGCAGTTCACCATCTTGGTCTCAGGCCCCCTATCCCTCGAGGCCGATTCGTTTGGTGGTGACGCTCCCTGCAGGCACGTCTGCCGACGCGATGGCACGGTTCATTGCGGAACGCGCCGGGCGTGAGCTTGGACAGCCGGTCATCGTAGACAATCGTCCAGGGGCAAGCTCCATCATCGGCGCCCAGGCCGTGGCCACCGCCCCAGCAGATGGGTATACGTTGCTCTATGGCTTGGCGCCCTCCATCTCGTTGAACCCGCATCTCTTCAAGAAGCTGCCTTACAAGGCTTCGGACTTCATCCCGATCATCCATCTGCTGGATGTGCCATTCGTATTGATCGTTCGAGCCGACTCGCCGTATCACAATCTGCGAGATCTGCTGCAGGCGGCCAAGGCGCAACCCAGCACGCTGAGCTACTCATCGTATGGCGAGGGTTCTCCCAACCACGTAGCAGTGCTGCAGATTCTTCAAGCCAATGGTGCGACGATGACGCACGTGCCTTACAAGGATGGGGGGTTGATGGACATTGTTGCTGGGCGCGTTGATAGCTCTCTTGAAGTGACCGCGATGGCGATGCCGCACATCCAAACGGGCAAGCTCCGGCCGCTGGCGGTGTCGGCGCGCGAGCGGTTGTCCCAGTTACCTGATGTGCCCACTCTTGCAGAATCGGGTTTCGGGCCACCGCTCTACTCCTGGAATGGGCTCTTCGCGCCCGCCGGAACGCTGCCAGAAATCGTTCAGCGCCTCGCAGGCGTGATGCAGGGCATCGCGTCGAGCTCGGAATATCGCCAGAAGGTGTTGGATTTCACCCAGTTGCCGGCGGGAGGCACGCCCAGCGACTTTGCCTCTTTTCTCGCCAAAGACTCGGAGGCTTGGGGAAAGGTGATCGTGCGAAGCAATATTCGCATCGATCAGTAGCAGAGTTTCTCCGCATAGGTGGATCTAAGGGGCAGAAGCGCGAGCGGCCGCTGCCGGCAGTAAAGCTGTCTTGCCGCGCCGGGATCGGAAAGATAACCTGCCCCGCGGCGAGCTCGACGCTGTCCAACTGGAAGGCGCCACGCCGTCGACGAGGCAACGGTTAGGTTAGGATCAGCGACGCGGGCGTGCCTTCTTTCGCGCGCGTTCAGTTCGCGGGAACGGTCAACACCGGGGCCTGCTGCGCGGGGCCCGTCTCGGCCAGCGACATCAGCAGCAGCATGAAGCTGAAGATGGCCTTGGATCTGATGTCGCGGTTGTCGACCCAGAACCAGTGGCGCTGGTAACGCACCGACACGAAGGGCTCCGTCGGTGCTTCATTGCCGGCCCGGATCCTGACCAGCGGCTGGTCGCGTGGGTGGCCGTTCGTTCCGGCCGTGGGGACGTTGCTGCTGCGGCCCTCGGCGACGTCCTGCGCCGGCACCTCGACCGAGCCAGAGATCTCGGTCAAGATCTCGAGGATCGAGCGTGAGAGCATCGCTACCTCGCGATTGTCGCGAGGAAGATCACCGAAAGTCAGTCTGAGCTCCTGTGCTCCGGGATCGATGCCGAGCGTGTCACGCAGCAGGCGGATGTCGTCGATCACCGCCCGTGGCAGCCTGTGAGTGCTGAAGGTGATCAGCGCGGTCTCGTCGGCTCCGCGGCGCTCGAGCCTGAAGCCTATCGCCTCGGACACCTGCACGCGTCGCAGTGCGTCGAGGACCTGATAGAACTCCGGGTCAGCTTCGCGGATGCCGAGGGCGCGGTTGCTGCGGTTGTATACGCCGTTGATCGCGCGGGTCGTGAGCTGGAACACCAGGTCGATCGGGAAGCCGGCCTGTACGAGCTGGAACAGCGCGGTCGGCTGGATCGGCCGCAACAGGCTGCGCGTGAACTTCTCGCCCAGCAACGGCGCATAGCTGATCGTGGGCTTGTCGATGTAGAGCGCACCCGCGCCGAGAGTGAGGCTCTGGCCGGTGCCGTCCGGCACGCCCGGTGTCAGCCCCGAGGACAACGCGCTGCTCAGGCTTACCTGGCTCTGCACCTGGTACGAGGCGATCACCGACGAGACATCGAGGAACATCGGCGTGTCGCCATAGCGCAGTTTGACGATGTTGAGCAGCATCTGCTCCTTCCACGAACTGGCCAAGGCCTCCGAGTACACGAGGCGATCGCGATTCACCGAGCCCGCACCGATGCTTGCGCACGCCGACAGCAACACCAACAGCGCCACCATCGGCAGCACGAGCGCAAGACGATGCAGTCGATTCGGCATGAATCCTGTCTCCCGATGAGGTGCCACCCGCCTAGCGCCGCAGGGCCGGGCTGCGTCCAGCCCGCCCCCCGCGAGGGTCAAGGAAGATGGTGAAGCCACATTTCCAAGGTCGGGCATCATGATCTGCTCGGGGAGCTTGATGTTGAATCCTGGCATGAGTGGYCCGTCCGCGTCGGGCACCTGCGCGGGCGCGCTCGTGAGGCCCATCGCGCCAAGGCGTTGTCACGGCGATGACGGATTGAAAAGCTGGCAAATTTTGGGCGCTGCCTGTGAACAGGCGCCATGCTTCGAATCGCGCGGACAGTTGTTTGCGATAGAGCGATGCGCGCAGCTGATGGCGCTTGAGGGCGAAGTGCCGGTGGATGGGACCGAAGCTCGAGAGAAAAGACTGCGTGCGCTCAGGCCGGCGAAATCCTCGCATGCGCCGCTCGCGCTCACGGGTGGGTTGATGGCTGTTCTCGGCACGGTTGTTCACGCGCGCATTGGCCTTCACGAACGCGTGCCGGACGGTCGCAAGCTGCGCGATCTCGGCGTTCGCGGCTGGATAGCTGCGCAGCTGGTCGGTGACGATCTTGCGTGGAGCCTCCGGGCAGGCGGCCAGCACGCGCTTGAAGAAGCGTTTCGCTGCAAGCTTATCGCGCATCCGTTTCTCGAATCGATCATCTGCATGCTCCTGTTTGCTTCGCCGGAGAGCCGCCGTCTGCGAATCCTGCTCGCTGGTCGAAGCGATGATGTCAGGCACCGCAAGCGCCAAGCCAAGCCCAAAGGTGAGCTTCTGCTACCGGAAACTCATGATGGCACGAATGACCTTTCACGGGAACCTCATGGCGTTGCAACCCGGCATCGCGAGTCCTGCGGCTTCACATCCTTCTCTCCAAGACAACTGAGATCGCGCTGGGCGATGTTCTAGACGGGCACTGTGCCCTTAGCGCCGGTTCGCAACGTGCGGATC
>NZ_JBFUIU010000749.1:0-4270 GCF_056401695.1 Variovorax sp. P4_D9 | reverse complement strand
CCTTTCCTACTTCGACGCCGCGATCGTCGACCTCGACGGCACGATGGTCGACACGCTCGGCGACTTCGTCGTCGCCCTGAACCTCATGCTGGGCGACCTGGCCCTCCCGGCGGTCGAGGCGTCGACCGTCGAGACCATGGTCGGCAAGGGCTCTGAGCATCTGATCCAGTCGGTGCTGCGCCACGTCGGCGCCGAAGCTGCGCTCTACGAGCGCGCTTGGGGACGCTATCAGCACCACTACCTCAGGATCAACGGCCAGCATTCCCGGGTCTACGAAGGCGTCGCGAAAGGGCTGTCGGCCTTGCGGGAGCGAGGCCTGCGCCTGGCTTGCCTTACCAACAAGCCAACCGATTTCGCTCGGCCCCTGCTGGCCGCCAAGGGCCTCGACGGCTATTTCGAGAAGGTCTTCGGCGGCGATGCCTTCGAACGCAAGAAGCCCGACCCCTTGCCGCTGTGGAAGACCTGCGAAGCGCTGGGCACCGCGCCGGCGCGCACCCTGATGGTCGGGGACTCCAGCAACGACGCCCGGGCCGCGCGCGCCGCCGGCTGTCCCGTGGTGCTGGTCAGCTATGGCTACAACCACGGCGAGTCGGTGCGCGGCGTCGACGCCGACGGCTTCGTCGACTCGCTATTGGAGTTGGGTGCTCAGCCCTTGCCGAGCAACGCGTCCTTGAGCTTGTAGTCGGCTGGCGAAGGCCCGATCCAGATGCGCAGCAGCGCATTGAAGAAGGCCTGCACCTTGATCGGCTCGCCCTGCGGCACGCCGCGCACCGTGACCAGGCTGCCACTGCCCGGGATCCAGTCGACGGTGAAACCGTCGCCGGCTTTCAGCTGCTTCTGGTCCGCGAACATCTGGCCCATGCGCAAGAGGCCGGGGGTCAGTTGCGACATCTCGCTCTTGGGCGAGTTGTCCTCGACCCCGCGCGTGAACAGCTTGCCGAGTTCGTTGGCATCGATGTCGCGCAGCATCGTGATGGTCACGCGCTTGGGGCCCGGCGCGGCCAGCACCTCTTCGACCGTGTCGGCCTTCTTGCCCATGTAGAGCCCGGCGGTGTACACCTTGAACACCGCCTTGTAGCGAACGCCGGCGCCGTTGAGCAGCAGCTTGCCGCCGCGCAGGTCGATCGCGTCGTCGAGCTTGACTCCCGCGACGTCGACCTGGGCGGCCGACGCCGCGATCGATGCGAAGGCCAGGGTGGACAGCACGAGCACGCGCCGCAGGTCGAAGGAAGGCATCAAGGGGTCTCCGTGGACCGCAAGAATTTTTTAAAGAATCCCAATGTATCTTTTTGTGTGTGGCTTGTCCCTGGGCTAAACTCCCGATTCACATGTTCATTCATCACGTCATTCAGACAGGTCAAGGCAGCCGGGGAGCCTGGCCTTGGCGCACGCCATCGTCGTTGCCTGTTTGATTGCACGGCGCACGCCGTGCGCCCGCGGCCTTCAGTTGAGCTGAACCGGCCAACCAGAATGACCCCGCCAGCGACCATCGAAGCGTCTGCTGGCCGACGGAGACCCCACCCGTGATCACCGAACTCGAATTCAAGAGCCTCAGCGCGCAGGGTTACAACCGCATCCCGCTGATGGTCGAGGCCTTTGCCGACCTCGAGACGCCTCTTTCCCTCTACCTCAAACTGGCCTACACCAAGGACAGCGGCAAGCACAGCTTCCTGCTCGAGTCCGTGGTCGGCGGCGAGCGCTTCGGCCGCTACAGCTTCATCGGCCTGCCCGCGCGCACGCTGCTGCGGGCCAGCGGCTTCGGCGCCGACGCGCTGACCGAGGTTGTAACGGACGGCAAAGTCGTGGAAAAAGCCCATGGCAATCCGCTCGATTTCGTTGCGGCCTACCAACAGCGTTTCAAGGTGGCGCTGCGTCCGGGCCTGCCGCGCTTCTGCGGCGGCCTGGCCGGCTACTTCGGCTATGACACCGTGCGCCACATCGAGAAGAAGCTCGAAAAAAGCTGCCCGCCCGATGCCCTGGGCTGCCCCGACATCCTGTTGCTGCAGTGCGAGGAGTTGGCGGTGATCGATAACCTCTCGGGCAAGCTCTACCTGATCGTCTATGCCGACCCGGCCCAGCCCGAGGCCTACGCCAACGCCAAGCGCCGGCTGCGCGAGTTGCGCGACCAGCTCAAGTACTCGGTCAGCGCGCCGCAGGTGAAGCCGAGCCAGGCACATCCGGCGCAGCGCAGCTTCGCCAAGGCCGACTACCTGGCCGCGGTCGAGCGCGCCAAGGAACTGATCGCGGCCGGCGACTTCATGCAGGTGCAGGTCGGCCAGCGCATCAGCAAGCGCTACACCGAGTCGCCGCTGTCGCTGTACCGCGCGCTGCGTTCGCTCAATCCCTCGCCCTACATGTACTACTACCACCTGGGCGATTTCCACGTGGTCGGCGCCTCGCCCGAGATCCTGGTGCGGCAGGAGCACACCGGCGAGGGCGAGCAGAAGATCACCATCCGTCCGCTGGCCGGCACCCGGCCGCGCGGTGCCTCGCTCGAACTCGACAAGGCGGCCGAGGTCGAGCTGATCAACGACCCCAAGGAGCGGGCCGAGCACGTGATGCTGATCGACCTGGCGCGCAACGACATCGGCCGCATCGCCAAGACCGGCACCGTGAAGGTGACCGAGGCCTTCGCGGTCGAGCGCTACAGCCATGTGATGCACATCGTGAGCAACGTCGAAGGCACCCTGAAGGACGGCATGACCGCGATCGATGTGCTCAAGGCCACATTCCCGGCCGGCACCCTCACGGGCGCGCCCAAGGTGCACGCGATGGAGCTGATCGACCAGCTCGAGCCGACCAAGCGCGGCCTCTACGGTGGCGCCTGCGGCTACATCAGCTACGCCGGCGACATGGACGTCGCGATCGCGATCCGTACCGGCATCGTCAAGGACCAGATGCTGCACGTGCAGGCCGCGGCCGGCGTGGTCGCCGACTCGGTGCCCGAACTCGAATGGAAAGAGACCGAAGCCAAGGCGCGGGCGCTGCTGCGCGCCGCCGAGCTGGTCGAGGAAGGCCTGGAATGAGCACCGAAGACAACAACAACGACTTCTCCCACGAGATCATCGGCGCTGCCGTCGAAGTCCAGCGCGTGCTCGGCACCGGCCTGCCCGAAGAGGTTTATGCCGCCGCGCTCGAGATCGAACTCGCCGAGCGCGAGATCGGCTTTGCGCGCAACGTGGCGGTGGCGGCCAGCTACAAGGGTCGTGCGCTCGGCGAGGTCTGCCGCGCCGCCTTCGTGGTCGAGCAGTCGGTGGTGGTCGAGCTCAAGGCGGTCGATGCGCTGACCGACCTGCATCGCGCCCAGGCCCAGGCGGCCGTGCGTCTCTCGGGGCTCCGGCTGGGCCTGCTGATCAACTTCAATGTGTTCCCGGTGGTGAAGGGCGTGCACCGAATCGGAGTCAAACCATGAAGCTCCTGATGATCGACAACTACGACAGCTTCACCTACAACCTGGTGCAGTATTTCGGCGAGCTCGGTGCCGAGGTCGAGGTGCATCGCAACGACGAGATCACGCTCGAGGGCCTGAAGGCGCGGGTCGCCGGCGGAATCGACCGGCTGGTGATCTCGCCGGGGCCGTGCTCGCCGGCCGAAGCCGGCGTCTCGGTGGCGGCGATCCAGGCCTTCGCGGGCCAGCTGCCGATCCTCGGCGTCTGCCTCGGGCACCAGGCGATCGGCGCCGCCTTCGGCGGCAGGATCATCCGCGCCCAGCAGCTGATGCATGGCAAGACCAGCGAGATCACGACCACGCGCGAGGGCGTCTTCGCCGGCCTGCCCGAGAAGTTCAGCGTCAACCGCTACCACTCGCTGGCGATCGAGCGCGCCTCCTGCCCCGAGGCGCTGGCGCTGACCGCCTGGACCGACGACGGCGAGATCATGGGCGTGCGCCATACCGGCTTCGCGCATTCGGTGCGCATCGAGGGCGTGCAGTTCCACCCCGAATCGATTCTCACGGAGCACGGCCACGCCATGCTGCGCAATTTCCTGGAGTGACGCAAATGAGCCATCCTTCGTCCAAGGTCGTCGACCTGCGCAGCGACACCGTGACCCAGCCGACCGCAGCAATGCGCGCGGCGATGATGGCCGCCCCGCTCGGCGACGACGTCTTCGCCGACGACCCGAGCGTCAACGCGCTGCAGCATCAGATCGCCGAGCTGCTGGGTTTCGAGGCGGCGCTGTTCGTGCCCACCGGCACGCAGAGCAACCTCTGCGCGATCCTTTCGCACTGCCAGCGCGGCGACGAGTACATCGTCGGCCAGCAGGCTCACTG
>NZ_JBFUIU010000748.1:0-4273 GCF_056401695.1 Variovorax sp. P4_D9 | reverse complement strand
GCGCTACAGCGGCGCGCCACCGATGGAGAAGACGAAGATCCTGGATGAGTTCGTGGCCTTGACCGGCTACCACCGCAAACACGCCATCCGGGTGTTGGGAGAAGAGGCCACCACGAAGGAAACGCGGGCACGCAATCGTCTGTATGACGAGGCGGTGCGGCAAGCGCTGACGGTGCTGTGGGAGGCCGCCGTTCGAGTCTGCGGCAAACGCCTGAAGGCCTTGATCCCGATGTTGGTCGATGCGATGGAACGCCATGGCCACCTCGACCTGGACCCGGTCGTCAGGACCAAGGTCTTGCAGGTCAGCGCAGCGACCATCGATCGCGTGCTGGCCGATGCACGTTTGCATATCGACGGGAAGCGCAGGCGCCGCACCGGCGTCGGCGCGGCCATCAGGCGCAGCATTCCGGTACGCACGTTTGCAGACTGGCGSGAYCCGGCGCCAGGCYTCTTCGAGATCGACATGGTCGAACACTGCGGCGGYCCGAAGACGGACGGTGACTACGTTCACACCYTGACGCTGACCGACATCGCCAGCGGTTGGACGGAATGCGTGGCGATGAGGGTGCGCGACCAGATGCTGGTGATCGAAGCCTTCGAAAAGGTGACGGCCGATCCGCCATTCGCGATGCTCGGCATTGACTCGGACAACGACAGCACCTTCATGAGCCAGGCTGTATTCGACTATTGCAAGGGCCGCGGCCTTGAGCAGACGCGATCACGGCCCTACAAGAAGAACGACCAGGCCTGGGTGGAGCAGAAGAACGGTGCCGTCGTGCGGCGCCTGGTCGGCTGCGTTGATGCGGTTACTTCGACTGCTCAGCCGCGGCTGCCAGGATGGCATTTGCAACCTGCGTCGGCTTCGACACCTGCGGTACGTGGCTCGTCGGCAGGCTGACAACGTGTGCGGAGATCTTCTCCGCCATTGCCTTCTGCAGAGCGGGCTGAATCATGTGGTCCCGCTCGCTCAGCACGTACCAGGACGGCTTGTTTCGCCAGGCTGCGACGGTGACCTTCTCATCGAAGTTCTTTCCACGCACGGGACCTTGGGTCACGGCCATGATCCGCGTCTGGGCCGCCGGCACGTCCAGCGCGAAGTGCTTCGCGATTCCTTCGGGGCTCAGGGTCAGGAACCCTTCCTTGTCGGTGACGACGAAGTTGAACCCCACGGGTGTCGGGTAGTCCTTGGCCATGTCCGTCGCCGATTGGCCTTCGGACGGGGCGAACGCAGCGACGTAGACCAGGGATTTCACGCGCTCGTGCTGGCCGATCTCGGTGATCACCATGCCACCCCAGGAGTGGCCCACGAGGACGACGGGCCCGGTCTGCACGTCGAGCACGCGGCGGGTGGCTGCCACGTCGTCGGCCAGCGAAGTCAACGGGTTCTGGACCGACACGACATTGAGTCCCTTGGCCTGCAGAAGTGGGATGACCTTGTCCCACGCGGATCCGTCGGCGAAGGCGCCGTGCACGAATACGACCGTGGTCTGCTGGCCCTCTGCTGCGGCCGGCGGAGCTGCGCTGGCGATGGACGTCGCGACGCCGACGGAGGCCGCCAGGATCATGGTCTTGATGAATGACTTCACGAGATTTCCTTTCAAGGATTGAATGTGCGGTGCAGTCGCGCCGCTTTCGCGTGCGTCAGGGCTTGCGCCGCGCTCTCATGCGTCGCCCTTCAGGAAGGCGAGCAGGTCGGCGTTCAGCTTGTCCTTGTGCGTATCGGTCAGCCCGTGCGGCGCACCCGGGTAGACCACGAGCTTCGAGTTCTTGACCAGCTTCGCGGCGCTGAGGGCGGAAGCTCCGATGGGGACGATCTGGTCATCGTCGCCATGAAGGACGAGGGTCGGCACGTTGATCTTCTTCAGATCCTCGGTGAATTCGGTTTCCGAGAAGGCCTTGATGCAGTCGTATGTCGCCTTGTGACCGGCCATCATCCCCTGCTTCCAGAAGGAGTCGATGAGACCCTGGCTCATGGTCTGATCTCCTTGGGGCGCAGCCGCGCCCGGTTCATGGGTTGCAGCGGTCGCAGCCGCAACGGTGAGACTGGCGCCGGCGATAGCGCCGCATGGAACGACCCTTGGCAACTGAGCTCAAGCTCGTGCCACATCGATCACCGCCTGCGCGAAGGCGCCGGGTGCCTCCTGCGGCAGGTTGTGCCCGATGCCGCCTGAGATCACGCGGTAGTCGTATTTGCCGGAGAACTTCTTGCGGAATGGCGCATCGCCGGTGGCGTGCGGTGCGCCGTTGGCATCGCCTTCGAGGACGATGGTCGGCACGGCGATGAGCGGCCCGATGGCCAGGCGCCGCTCAAGGTCGTCGTAGGCCCGTTCGCCGTCGACCAGGCTTTGCCGCCACCGATAGTTGTGGATCACGATGTCGACGTGATCGGGGTTGTCGAGGGACGCCGCGCTGCGAGCGAACACCGCGTCGTCGAAGGCCCACTTCGGCGAGGCCGTCCGCCAGATGAGCTTGGCGAATTCGTGCCGGTTCTGTTGGTAGCCCGCGCGCCCGTGATCGGTCGCGAAGTAGAACTGATACCACCACGCGTATTCCGCCGCCGGCGGCAGCGGCGCCTTGATGGCCTCGCGGTTGCCGATCAGGTAGCCGCTGACGGAGACCAGGGCCTCGCATCGCTCGGGCCACAGCGCCGCGACGATGTCGGCTGTTCGCGCCCCCCAATCGAAGCCGGCGAAGACCGCCTTACGGATCTTCAGCGCGTCCAGGAGGGCGATGATGTCGAGTGCCACGGCTGCTTGTTGGCCGTTCCGGAACGTGTCCCTCGACAAGAAGTGCGTGCTGCCGTGGCCGCGCAGGTGCGGGACGATCACCCGGTAGCCGGCCGCCGCCAGCAAGGGCGCGACCTCGACGAAGCTGTGGATGTCGTACGGCCAGCCGTGCAGCAGGACGACGACTGGGCCGTTGGCCGGGCCGACCTCTGCGTAGCCGACGTTCAGCAGGCCAGCGTCGATCTGGCGGAGCGCGCCGAACGACGCGGGTGACGATGTGCTGCCGGAGTTCAAGATCGGGGTGGTGCCCTGGGGGGCCTGCGCGCGTGCCGCACCCATCAGTGCGAACTCGGCCACCGCGCCCAGGCCGATAGCGGTCGTTCCCAGAAAGTCGCGGCGAGAGGGGTTGGGGTGCTTAGTCATGCGAATTTCTCCTGTGAAGGTCGAGGTCGGTGAGTGCGTGAGAGATGGTCTGCGAGCCAAGCCATCTGAGCAAGAGCAACTAAAATCACACATCGTTGCCTTATGGGTAACGTCATCAATCGAACCGGAGCCGACTCATGCGCGAGATCAACCAGCAACGACTGCGCTACTTTCGCGAGGTGTTCGCCCACGGCACGATCCGCGGTGCGGCGGAGAGCCTCAACACCGCGCCTTCCGTCATCACGCGGCAAATCAGGCTGCTGGAGGAGGAGCTCGACACACAGCTCTTCGAGCGGGAGGCGCGCGGCGTCAAGCCCACCGAAGCGGCGACCCACCTGCTCGAGTTCTGGCGCGGCTATCGATCGCACCAGGAGCAACTCGAAGATCGACTGCAGGCGATCAAGGGGTTGCAGCATGGCCAGGTCCGCCTGGCGATCAGCGAGGGCTACGTCGATGTGCTGGTCCACGAGGTACTCGCCGGCTTCTGCGAGCGCTATCCGAAACTCGAGGTCGCCATCGATATGCTGTCAATGGAGGATCTGCTCGCGGAAGTTGCAGAGGGCCGCGCGCACATCGGCCTCGCCTACAACCCGCCGCCGCATGCCCACGTCGCATGGCTCGCCAGTTCGCCGCAGCCGGTCGTGCTACTGATGCATCCTGGTCACCCCCTCGCGATTCGCGGCGGACCGGCATGCGTGCAAGACATGCTCGACCATCCGCTCGCGCTGATGCCCGCCACCTTCGGCATCGGCCAGGCCACCGAGATGCTGGCGTTTACCGAGAACGTCGAGATCCGGCCCACGCTCACCACCAACTCGCTCACTGTCCTGAAGCGCATCGCTGCGGCGGGCCACTTCGTGACGCTGATCGGCGAGTTCGCCGCTCGCCGAGAGATTGATGCAGGCGAACTGGCCGCCATCCCGATCGACCACCCGCTGTTTCGAGGCACTCATGCGCGTGTCCTCGTCAAGTCCGGCCGGCCGCTGGTGGCCGCGGCGAACGAACTGCTGGACTGGATCCTCCGGAGGATGAGGATGTTCGCGAGTGCTGCGGATTCTGTGGGCGCCTGACCGTCGACACTCGCACGAGCGGTCGTCCAAGGAAGGTCCGCTCTCAGGCGCCGC
>NZ_JBFUIU010000747.1:0-4275 GCF_056401695.1 Variovorax sp. P4_D9 | reverse complement strand
AGCTTCACCAGCGTGCCCGAACTGGAACTGGCCATCGATCTGTACGTGGCCCATCACAACGCCAACCCAAAGCCTTTCATCTGGACTGCGAGGGCGACTGACATTCTGGCAAAGGTCACGCGAGCCAAGGCTGCGCTGGCAAGGGGCAAATAATAAGTACATATCTGGGTGGCGCACTATACTAGGATCACCCAAAAATAGTGGCCTTCGCTGTGGCGGCTGTCAGTCAATGCGAGCGAGGAGTTCTGATTGCCGCGCGCCAACCGCCCACATGCAGACCACAACGTGCCACTGGACCATGGCGTCGACTGCCTGCCATGCGAAAAAGTTGCCAAACGTCACGGCCTTGGTAGAACCCCCTCGACCCGCACGACTTGGTGTGCGCGGGCCTTTTCATGGGTGTGAGGCAAGGAGGCCGCCCGCCAAGAACCCAAACTTGACAAGGCTTAGTGCTTGCCCGGCAACGGGCCGCGCTGCAATACTGAGTTTTTGTTTTTTCACAGGAGCCCAGTATGGCAATCGATTGCCTGCAACGCGTCGCTGAGCAGAAGCTGCCTTGCGTGGTCTACGACGTGCGTGAGATCGACAATCTCCGCGTCCTGCGCGCTGCCGGAATGGTCATGGCCTTCCTCCCTCCGCCAGACCACCTGGTATACGGAGAAACAAGCCAGAAACAAGCCCAGGTACTGGCCATCACAGAGAAAGGCCGAGAGACGCTGAAAGGCCACGTGGAGGTGTAGCAGCCTCACCCCCAGTCCGCCGCGTGCGGGCTTTTTTGCGCCTGCCACAGCCTCCAGATGCAGCCCCTCGTAGTCCGTCCGATTGTCCTGAGAGGCGCGAGTGGGGAGCAGTTGATGCTGCCCATTTCGCGATGGCAGGACTTGGCCGAGGCCGCGCCAACAAGCGCGACACGCGATCCGCTCGACTCGAACCCGCCCGCACGGGCCGCTCGCGCGATACCAGTCGACGAGGCGTACGAGCGCGGACTACGGCTGGCCCTGCAGGTCATTGCGGCGCGCCGATGGCGGGCGGGTCCCGCGACTGCGATGGCGACATCGAACAGGGCTTCGAGGGAAGGGGACTTGGCCGTTGAGCCAGGTGGCGCGCTGTTCAGCCCGTTCGCCAAGTCGCCGGGCACCCCTGCACCGAACCAGCCACCGATCATGACCGCTTCCGAAGCGCCTGCCCCCGACGGCGTCTTGACGATCGTGGCGGTGATAGCCGGCGCTGTCGTCACTGCCTGGCTTCTGCGTCGAGCTTTGTAGTTCTACGGGAGGTAGCCCCGTCCGCAGGCGAGGAAACGTCAACGCGTCATCGCAGCGCCTGCCTGGCGCGCTCTGCTGCAGCACGCAAGAACTGAACAGTGCCAGGCCAACCGGGGATGCCGTGTCCATGATCGACGGGATAATGGATTCGGATCAACTCTTCTCTGCCCTTCTGGTTGAGGTCGTGCCCGAAGGAGAAACGCCAGCGTCGCGCCTGCGCAAGCTCACCTACGCGGGTGCGCAGCGCCGGTACCCGAGCGGCCCGCCCGACAAGGTGCGAAAGCAGATCGAGCACGAGCTCAAGATCATTGCCCAGCTTGAATACGAGAGCTACTTCCTGACGGTCGCTGACATCGTGCACTGGGCGCGCGATCGGAACATCCTCTGCCAGGGACGAGGGTCAGCGGCCAACAGCGCGGTCTGCTATTGCCTCGAGGTCACGAACGTGGACCCCGATCGCATGAGCGTTCTCTTCGAACGCTTCATTTCGGTCGAACGCAAGGAGCCTCCTGATATCGACGTCGACTTCGAGCACCAGCGGCGCGAAGAGGCGATGCAGTACATCTACGACAAGTACGGACGCGACCGCGCGGCACTCACGGCCGTGGCCACCACCTACCGCACGAAGTCCGCGCTGCGCGATGTGAGCAAGGCCATGGGGATCGACGCTGAAAAGATTGACCGCCTGGCAAGCACGGCCTACGGCACCGACGAGAAGTGGATCGGCGAGGCGTGCCTGCTCGAGAACGAGATCGATCCCACGGATCCGACCGTGGTGCACTGGCTCACGATCGCCGACACGATCCGCGGATTCCCGCGCCATCTGAGCCAGCACCCTGGCGGCTTCGTGATCGGCCGCGACAAGATCTCCCGCCTCGTGCCGGTCGAGAACGCGGCGATGAACAACCGCAGCATCATCCAGTGGGACAAGGACGACCTGGATTCGACGGGCCTCATCAAGGTCGACATCCTGGCACTCCGCATCCTCACCGCGATTCACCGCTCGCTCGACCTGGCCGGCGAAAAAGCCGGCGGCCCGCCGATGCGCATGCAGGACGTGCCCGCGGAGGACCCGGTCACCTAAGAAATGATCTGCAAGGCCGACACCGTCGGGGTATTCCAGATCGAAAGCCGCGCGCAGATGAGCATGCTGCCGCGCATGCAGCCACGGACCTTCTACGACCTCGTGATCCAGGTCGCGATCGTCCGGCCAGGCCCTACTCAGGGCGGCATGGTGCACCCGTACTTGCGCCGCCGCATGGGTGAGGAAGCGGTCGAGTACCCGAGCGACGAGATCCGCCAGGCGACGGAGCGCACGCTTGGCATCCCGTTGTTCCAAGAGCAGGTCATGGCCATCGCGATGGTCGCGGCCGACTTCACCGCCGGCGAGGCCGACCAGCTCCGGCGCGCGATGGGGGCGTGGCGCAAACGCGGCGGGCTGGAGGTACATCAGCGCAAGATCATCGAGCGAATGCTGAAGAAAGGCTATAGCGACGAGTTCGCGCAGCGCCTTGCCAAGCAGGTCGAGGGCTTCGGAAGCTACGGCTTTCCCGAGTCACGCGCAGCCAGCTTCGCCCACCTGGTGTACGTGAGCTGCTGGCTGAAGCGGCACCATCCGGACGCGCTGCTTGCGGGCCTGCTCAACTCGCAGCCCATGGGCTTCTACGCGCCAGCACAGTTGGTGCGCGATGCGCGCGAGCACGGCGTCGTGGTTCGCCCGGTCGACGTGACGATCAGCGTATGGGACTCGACGCTCGAGGAGCCGGTGCAGGGCCCGGCCTCTGCACGCTGGGACACCACCTACGAGCAGCCGCTGCGCGCGGTGCGCCTAGGCCTGTCCCGCATCAACGGGATGCGCGAGGAAGCGACGAAGCGCATCGTCGCCGCGCGCGCGGAGCCACCCTTCGCGAGCGTGGAAGACCTGGCCATGCGCGCGCAGCTCGATACGCACGACCTGAAGTGAACTGCTCGCAAGCACCGCAAACCTTCGTTTGCCGGCAGTGCCCTACAAGGGCAGCGCTCCTGCCGTCAACGATTTGCTGGGAGGCCAGGTGCCCGCAGCCATTGTCGACCTTACGTCGGTGAACGCGCATGTGAAGGCAGGATCTTTGAAGTCCCGTCACCCTGGTCCGATCGGGACATCGTGGTGAAGAAGGAGCCCGTTGGCGTCTGCGCGGTGGTCGCGATCATCAGGTTGACAACGAGTTTCATCAGTCGCGCCTGCTCCTTCTCGCGGAGCCGGAGGAGGGCTCCGAGATCGCCGATGACTACGGCTCGGTTGGACTGAGTCTGCGCCGCCACCCGCTCGCGATCATCCGGTCGCAACTCGCCGAGTGGGGCGCAAGAGGCTTGCCCTGCTCGCAGGTCATGATCATCRCGAGGTCATCTTGATGCAGCGCCCGAGCGCACCGTCCATCGTCTCCTTGTCCCACCGAACGGAACCGAGTCGAGGTTCATCGACGCTCGCAGCGCGCGGCCGCTCTGGCGCTCGATTCAAGCGAGACGGTACTGGTGTCCACGAAGATGGCATGGGCCGGCGCTTCGTCAGCCACCTCCTTCGCCACGGCAATCAATGCGTCGTCGTTCGGAAGCGAGGACAGCACGACATCCGGTGCCGCGACGGCCGATGCGATCGAGGGGCTCGCTGCCATCCCCGCCGCCTGCGCTGCACCGCGCGTGGCGTCGCGCCTGTAATGCACGGTGACGGCGTGTCCGGCCTTGGACAGTTGCTGCGCCATTGGCCATCCCATCTGGCCGGCTCCGATGAGTGCGATCTTCATGTGGGCTTATATGGATGCCTCCCGGATAGCAAGAAGAATTTGTGTTGTGCTGCGAAGAAGTCGGCTGCGTCCTTATATCCGGCCTTGATTGCGCGGCTCGCCTGGTTTCCCCGACTCGCCCCGCTGGCCCCCATGCATATCCGCTGACAAGCGCCTCATCTCGGCTCGCCTGGTTTCCCCGACTCGCCCCGCTGGCCCCCATGCATATCCGCTGACAAGCGCCTCATCTC
>NZ_JBFUIU010000746.1:0-4278 GCF_056401695.1 Variovorax sp. P4_D9 | reverse complement strand
GGCCAGCGTCGATGGCCGCGAACTGCGCCTCGGCAGCAGCCGCTACATGCGCGAACTCTCGGTGCCGCTGGGCCCGCTCGGCGAGCGGGCGGCGCAGTTGCAGTCCGAAGGCCGCACCGTGTCCTGGCTCGCCGACCTGAGCGCGAGCCCGACCCTGGTCGGCCTGTTGGCCTTCGGCGATCAGCCCAAGGCCAGCKCCGCGGCCGCGATCGAGCGGCTGCATGCGCAGGGCATACGCACCGCCCTGGTGTCGGGCGACAACCGCGGCAGCGCCGAGGCGGTGGCCCGGCTGCTGAAGATCGACACGGTGCGGGCCGAGGTGCTACCGGAGGACAAGGCGGCCATCATCGGCGAACTGAAGGCCGATGGCGTCCGCGTCGCGATGGTGGGCGACGGCATCAACGACGCCCCGGCACTGGCAGCGGCCGACGTCGGCATCGCGATGTCGACCGGGACCGACGTCGCGATGCACGCGGCCGGCATCACGCTGATGCGCGGCGACCCGGCCCTGGTCAGCGACGCTATCGACATCTCGCGCCGCACCTACGCCAAGATCCGGCAGAACCTATTCTGGGCCTTCGCCTACAACGTGGTCGGCATTCCGCTGGCCGCCTTCGGCCTGCTGAACCCGGTCATCGCCGGGGCCGCGATGGCCTTCAGCAGTGTCAGCGTGGTGAGCAATGCGCTGCTGCTGCGGCGCTGGAAAGGACTGGTGCGATGAGCGTGGAACCGTTCAATATCGGCGATGCCGCGTCGCGCTCGGGCGTCTCGGCCAAGATGGTGCGGCACTACGAATCGCTCGGCCTGCTGCCCGAAGTCGCCCGGACCGACGCCGGCTACCGGCAGTACACCGAGAGCAACGTGCACACGCTGCGCTTCATCCGGCGCGCGCGCGACCTCGGCTTCAGCATGGCCGAGATCGCCGAGCTGCTGAAGCTGTGGCAGAACAAGGGCCGCGCCAGCGCCGACGTCAAGCGCATCGCGCTCGACCACGCGGCCGACCTGCACCGCCGCATCGAGGAGATGACGGCGATGAAGAGAACGCTGGAGCGGCTGGCCGACTGCTGCCACGGCGACCAGCGCCCGGACTGCCCGATCCTCGATGAACTGGGCTCTCCCCCCGGCTGACTCGCTGCACCGGCCCTGCCGGACTCACCGATTTTCGAAGCGGTTGAGGTCGAGGATGCCGGCCTGCAGCGGCTGGTCGCGACGATAGCGATCGACCAGCGCGTCGTTGACGGACCAGAAGTCGGGGTGGGTGCGGCGCACCGCGTAGCGCTCGGAGAAGGCCGCGTAATCGGCCTCGGATTTCAGCCGGCGGATCGCCTCGGCCATCGCCGGCAGCTGGGCCGGGCTGAACCGGTAGAAGGCATTGGGGTAGGCGCCGATGACGCCGGGCACGAGGGTCAGCGTGTTCTCGTCGGGCCGCAGTTCGCGGCGCTCGCCGATCAGGTGCGACACGCTCGCGTGGCCGGTGTTGCGCAGCAGGCTGAAGGTGGCCGGCGGGGCACCGGGCGCCTCGACCACCAGCGCGGCATCCTCGGGCAGCCATTGCAGGGACGCACCGCGCACGGCACCGAGTTCACGCAGCCCTGCCCGCCACGCAGGCGGCGCACGGTCGAGCTCGAAGCCCGCTGCCAGCACAGGCGCCAGCCGCGCCTTCATCATGCCGAGCAGTTCGAGCCGCGCATCCGGGGTCTGGTAGCGGATGCCGCTGTCGACCGACAGCGTGGTCGACGGCCCGCCGTAGACCTGCTCGCGCGTCGAACGGCTGTCGGCACGGTACCAGTAGTCGCGCGTCGTGATGCGCTGCGCCTTCGGCAGCAGCACCAGGAAGTTGAACTCGCCCTCCATCCGCAGGAAGTCCATGTAGAGGCGCGAATTGAGCTGGTGCCCCACATTGCCAAAGACGTCGTAGTCGGCGACCAGCAGATAGTGGATGCGCTCCAGCAGCGGATAGCCGATGACCCAGGCAGTCTTGGGTGCGTCGCCGACCAGGCCCTTGACCACGCTGGCGCTGTCGAAATGGCGGAAGACGGTGAGTGCGGCGTTGTCGTTTCGGCCATCGCCGTCCCAAAGCAGACGAAGGTCGAGGTTCTCGGGGTCTCCAAGGCTGCGGGCGAGGTAGTCCGACTTGACGCGCAGGTACTCGTTCTCGAGCTTCGCGTACTGCAGCCACGGCGTCAGCACTTCCTCATTGCTGCTGCCGGTGGGCAGGCGCAACAGGTTGGCATCGCGGGCCAGCAGACCGGCCTGCTCCTGGTCGCTGCGCCCGGGCGCGAGGAAGGTCACCCAGAAGCGGTCCTCGATGACATCGAGCGCCATCTGGCCGCGGCACACCGGGCCCTTGATGAAGCCCATGATCGTGAACTCGGCCTCGTCGAGCATGAATCGGTAGCGCGCATCCACAGGCAGCGCCGCGAAGGTGGAGAAGGGGTTGGCCGCGGTGTCGGCGCTGTAGCCCGGCAGGCGATCGACCGTGTAGGGCGCATCGATGAATAGCGCGCGCCAGCGGGCCATGCGGGCGGCCCCGAGCGCATAGGGCATGTGGGTCTTGGCGACGATGGTCTCGCGCTCAGGGACCAGGCGGTAATAGACGCGCTCGACGCCGGGGTCGTCGACCGGCCGCCGGCTGGCGATTGGCGCCACCGGCTGGCCGGGGGGCGTGGCCGAGCGCACCAGTCTGAAGTACGCGTGCTGCGGATCGTCGTCGAAATAGAGGTGCGCCAGGAACAGGTGCTCGTAGGCATAGCGGCTGAAGAGCCGCTCCTTCGGCGAGTCGCCGTTGAAGAAGCGCTCCCACATCGCGATCCTCTGCAGCGCCAGCGGCGCCGGCGCCGGCGGGCCCTCGTAGGGCGCGCCGCGTTCGATCCAGCGGGTCAGCACGCCGAGCTCGGCCGGGCTCAGTCCCGGCAGTCCGAAGGGCATGCCGCCGAGCGGCATCTTGCGCTCGTAGTCATCGATCTCSGCACCGGCCGGGCACATCGCCTCCCGGCCGAGGGAGAAGTCGAGCCCGCCGCCGACCACGCCGTGGGCCGGCAGCGKGTGCTTCTCCTTCAGCATCAGCAGCCGGTGCATCAGGCCCGCCGTGCGGTTGGCCTCGGGCGTGGGCGCGTGCTCGTTGAGCACCGGGAAGAAACCGAGCTCGCGCCACTCGGAAGGCTTTTCGGCATCGACGAAGAGTCGCGTCGGCGTSGCCGCCCGCAGGCGCGAAGCGTCGTAGACCGGCGTCTTGCTGGCGCCACGCGCCAGGCCCTCCCAGGCCGTRGTCTTGAGCTGGCAGGGCCCGTCGTAGCAGGCATGGCAGGCCACGCAGCGGCGGTCGAGGATCGGCTGGATGGTCTGCGCGTAGGACTCGCCGGGCGGCGGCGCGAGCGGCTGGTCGAAGCGCTTCGGATCGGCCGGCCCGTAGAGTTCGTCGAAGCGATGGAGCGCGATCGTCGTGCAGGCGGCGAGCAAGACGACCAGGATCAGGGATGCGACACGACGCATGCGGGGGCTTTCAGCTTCGACGGTGGATCACGCACTGTACCCGTCGACTCGCCTGCGGGGACCGGCGCTTCTAGGGTCCGTGGGCATCGATCCATTGCCGCCACAGCGCGGCGGCAGCGCTGCGCGTGGCGACTTCGGGGTCGTTCGGGTCGTAGGCGCCGAGCGAGCGCCACAGCGCCCCCCACTCCGCCACCCCCGGCAGCGTGGGCACCACCGCCTGCAGCACCGCGAATGCCCGCTGCCGGGTCAGCGGCGCCTGCGCATCCAGCAGCGGCGCGATCACGGGCAGCGCATCGGCGCCGCGCGCGATCAGCACGTAGGTCGCGAGCGTGTGCGGCGCCCGCAGCACGTCGGGATGGTCGTCGAAGGTCCGCGCGAGCGCCTCCAGCGCATCAGGCGTGCCGATCGCGGCGAGACCCTGGGCCGCCCGCCCGCGCACCAGCGGGTCGCTGTCCGCGAGGGCGGCGCGCAGGGCGTCGGCGGCCACCGGGTCGGCGATCTCGGCGAGGCCCTGGGCGGCCTTCTCGCGCACGCCGGCATCGCGGCTTTCGAGCGCGCGCAGCAGCACCGGCGTCGACGCCCGGCCGGCCACCACCAGCATGGCGAGCGCGCGGGCGCGATCGGTCGAATCGGCCGCATCGAGCCCGCCGAGATCGCCCGGATCGCCGCTCATGGCGCCCTCGACACCGGCGCCGGCCGCGAGAAGGTGACGACCACGCGCCGGTTGGCCCAGCGGTTGGCCTCGCGCGACTGGTCGGCGCCGACCGCGGCGTCACCGCCCTGGTC
>NZ_JBFUIU010000745.1:0-4309 GCF_056401695.1 Variovorax sp. P4_D9 | reverse complement strand
GGGCGCGTACGGCGGCAGGAACGCGATCTGGATATGGCCGCCCAGGCTGTCCAGATAATCGCGCACCAGGCGACTGCGGTGCGCCTTCAAGCCATCCCAGATGACCAGCAGCGGCTGTTTCAGATGGGCCTTCAGCGCCTTGRGGAATTCGACGATCTCTTCCTTCTTGATGCTGCCCTCGTGCAGCCGGAACAGGCAGTTGGTGCGKGTGAGTCCGGCGATGACCGAGACGTGAGTCCAGTTGAAATGGAACTGGATGATGGGTGTCTGTCCCTTGGGCGCCCATGTGCGCACTCGGGTGGGGCGCTCGCTGATGCCCGACTCGTCCACAAAGACGATCAGCCGTCCTTCTCGCTGGGCTTTTTTTTAAGCGCCGGCCAGGTACTGCGTTTCYAGTTGCGCACGGCATCCTCGTTGCGCTCGATCGCCCGCTTCTCGGGCTTCTGCGGGMTGAACCCCAGTGCGCCCAGGATGCGCCAGACATGCACTTCACTGAAGGACACGCCGTACAGACGCTCGATGAGTAGACGCACCCGCTTGAGCGTCCACAACTCGGTTCCAAAGCCGTGCTCGGTAGGGCGCTGTAACAGCGCGCGGCGCAAGCCCTCGAGTTGCTGTGCGTCCAGCTGGGCAGGACGTCCCGGCGACATGGCGCGCAACGCATCGATCCCGCCTTCATCGAGCCGGGCCTTCCACGTGTACACGGTCTGGCGTGCCACGCCAACCGCCGCTGCGGCCTGCGCGGGGGTCTTGCCCGCCAGCAGCATTCGCCCAGCCTGCACCCGTTTGCGCGTGGCCTCGTCCATCTTCTTGCCCATGCAACCTACCTCCAATCAATCCGCTGATTGGATAACGTTCGAGGACGTTATTGGTTGTCATGGATTTGGTAAATCTCAATAAACTGCACATGCGCACGGCACTGGCTGCGACATGCATGGCGCTGGCGATGGTCGCCCTGCCGGCTCGCGCGGCCGAAGTTCCTGTCGTCACCGGCGAGCTGGACCACCTCGAGCGAGGCCGTCAAGAAGGCCTACCTCGTGGGCATGGCCAACCTGGTCCAGGTCCAGGCCACCTACTTCGCCGCGAACCCGCCGACCGATGCGCAGAAGTTCATCCCGCGCCTTGCCAAGGGCATGCAAGGCCAGACGCTGGACAGCGTGCGCGAGGGCCTCGATCGCTGGTATGCGGCCAATCCGACGAAGCTGAAGCGGCCGGTACTCGACACGATCTGGTTCGAGATGGCCCTGCCCGGCCTGCAGAAGAACAAGTAACGGAGAGCGATCATGAAACGACTTCAATGGGTGGCGATCGTTGCCGCGATCACGCTGGCGAGCGGCTGCACCGACATGACCCCGCGGCAGCAGGGAACGATGAGCGGCGCGGCAATGGATGCGGCGGGCGGAGCCGGCATCGCGGCCATCTCGGGCGGCGATGCCTGGACAGGCGCAGCCATCGGCGGCATCGCCGGCGGCGTGGCCGGAAACATCATGGGCGGCAGGCAGCAGCAGATGGGCTGGTAAGGCCTGTGGCCTCACCGGTGCAGTCGAAGTGTCTGGTCCTGGCGCTGCTGCTTCTGCTGCCGCTGTCGGCGCTCGCGCTGAGCACCTCCAACACGCGCGCAGTCAACATGCGGTCCGGGCCGGATCGCTTCTTCGAAGTGATGACGGTCCTTCCCGCGCGGACTTCCGTCAGGGTCACGGGCTGCATCGGCAGTTGGCGCTGGTGCCAAGTCGTCACGCGGCGCCATCGGGGCTGGGTCGCACTACCTGCAGGACCCGGTTCGCGGGCGAGTGCCCATCGTCAATGACCGGGGATCGTCGCGGCCGCCTCCGGCCCGACCCAGGGACCAGCCAGTGAGGCCTGCCGGCTGAAGCCTTAGGGCTCGGCGCGCGGCTTCAAGGTCGTGAAGTCGAGGAACGCGGTCTGTTCGAAAGACTCGTCCTGCGCCGGCTTGGCGAAGTCCATGAAATCGGTCGCCTCGAAACTGATGTCGCGTCGAACCGGGGCCGACGCACGCGCGTGCCGCTCCTTGGCGCTCTCGCGCAGGCGGGCCAGATCGGCCCGCACCTCTTCGAGCGAGCGCATGGTCTTGGCCGGTGYCTGCGCTTGCGCAATTCGCGCTGCGGCTGGGGCTTCAGCTGGAGCCGCAGCCGGCGCCGGGCTCGGCACCGGCTCGGTTCGCGGCGCAGCGACATCGGCCTGGGCCGGCGCCGGCATCGGCTCCTGCGCTTCAGCTTCCAACGGGACCGGCTTCGACGGCAGCGCCCGTTCCACCGGCGCCATGGGTCGCGGCATGCTGGAAGCCACCACGCGCGGCGCCGAACGCGCACGGCCGCCGAACAGTTGCCGAAGGCGCCTGCCGATGCGATGCAGTGTTCCGAGAGAAGGTGATGCTTTCATGGGCTGAGGAGCGGGAGTTGTGCCATTGTGTAGCCATCACAATGAAGTCGAATGGATTACACCGCTGTGCATTTCGCGATTTGCGTACAAATGCACGGATCCGTTCAGCATGCCRCCGCCGTCGTTCGGCAGACGCTATTTCCAGGCCCGAATCGGCGACTGCCTTCAGGACAGCTTCCACCACAGCAGTCCCGCCACCACAGCCGGCACGGCAAAGATGCCGAGAAAGATCGGGAACTCTTCGCCCCAAGAGTAGCCGGCGGTGCTGACGCCGACCCACATGTTGACGAAGGCAGCCACCAGCCAGACCGGGATGAAGAGCCTGGCACCCATGACGAGTCCGGCCATGCCGCCCCACGCATGCCCCAGCAGCAGACAGGCAGCCATCAGCGCCAGGCCGCCGCCGATCACGATGACTGTATGCATGAGGCGCTGCCTGCTCAGCCCGCCAGTTCGCTCAAGGTCTTGCCTTGCGCCAGTGCTTCCTTGAGCCAGCGCGGCTGCGGCCCCCGGCCGGTCCACGAATGGCCGGCGTCGTCGCGATAGAGCACGGTCGATGGGCGGCGCTGCGTCCGGGCCGTCTTCTTGGCGGCGCGCAGGACGTCGACCGGAGTGGAAGAGACCTTGAAGTCGTCGAGCGACCTGCCGGCCGCCAGCGCCTCGCGCAGCCAGCGGGGACGAGGTCCGCGCCCCGACCAGGTGCCGCCGGCGCCGTCACTGTAGCGGGCCGCTGTTGCGAGCGCCTTCTCTTTTTTCTTGCTCGACGCCGCCTTCGGGCTCGCGCCCGCGGCTCCGAAGCCCAGTTGCTGCGCGGTCAATCCGTAGTGAGCGATCGCGACCTTGATGCGATCGACCACGCCGGCGACTTCCTTGTCGCGAAGACTGTCGGCCTGGCGTTGGAGCAATGCGATCTTCTTCTGGATTTGAGCGTATGTCGTAGTCATGGACCTTGCTGTGCGTTGAGATAAGTGCCATAGCTTAGTCGGAGTGCGGCTGCGACGACAGTGGCGACGCCCGGCTGCACGCGTTACTCATTTGCCGAGTACCCGGTGCTCGAATGGATGTGCGCCTGCTGCGACGAGCAGGCCCCGATTCACCTACTTCGTTGACACGATCACCGGCGGCTTCCAGCTGCCACCGCCGGCGGGCAGCACCGAGGGCGGCGTTTCCTTCGGCCAGTAGAGGCGCATCACCATGTAGACCGGCCCATTCGGCGCCGGCAGCCAGTTCGACTGGAGCGCCTTGCCGGGCGACTTGTACTGCACGTAGAGCGTCAGCGAGCCGTCCTTGTTCTTCTTCATGTGCGGCAGCATCAGCGCGTTGATCAGGTAGCGGTTGATCGGGTTGTCGATCAAGCGCTGCGTCTTGCCGTCGTACATGGACACCAACCAGAAGGCATTCACCGGGGGCAGCTGGACGGCCGGGAAGGTGATCGTGTAGTTGTGCTTCCTTCCTGGCGCATGGAGTTCACGAGGCCGCGGGCTGCGCGGTGCTGGACATCTCGATGCCCGGCTTCAACGGCCTCCAGGTGCAGGAGCGACTGACACGGGCCGCGATCGGCATCCCGGTGATTGCGCTGTCGGCACGCGACGACGACGAGACGCGGCGGCTGGCGCGCGCGCTCGGCACCCAGTTCTTCCTGCGCAAGCCGGTCGACCGCCAGGCCTTGCTGGACGCCATCGACTGGGTCACGGGAAGCGGTGGCGCCATTTCCCCTGCCGCGCCGCGACGCTGAGAATCAGCCCGCCTCTGCCGCCTCGCGCAGCGCCATCGAAGCACGGGCCACGATGTCGGCGCCGCAGAGGCTCACCAGTTCGGCGACAGAGCGCACACCCTTTCCATGACCCGCGCCCGGTGGACCTTGACGGTCTTCTCGGAGATCTCCATGTCGCTGGCGATCTGCTTGTTG
>NZ_JBFUIU010000744.1:0-4317 GCF_056401695.1 Variovorax sp. P4_D9 | reverse complement strand
CTGCTGGGCCGCACCAACATGACCGAGTTCGCCTTTTCCGGAGTCGGCGTCAACCCGCACCACGGCACGCCGGCCAACCTAGCCGATCCCGCCACCCCGCGCATCCCGGGCGGCTCGTCGTCCGGGGCCGCGATCTCCGTGGCCAGCGGCGCGGCCTTTATCGGACTCGGCTCCGATACCGGGGGCTCGATCCGGATCCCGGCGGCGCTGAACGGCATCGTCGGCTTCAAGAGCACCGCGCGGCTGGTGCCGACGCAGGGCGCCCTGCCTCTGTCGACCACCCTGGACACCGTCTGCGCCATGACGCGCTCGGTTCGCGACGCTGTCACGGCGCACCAGATGCTGGCGGCGCGCCGGGTGACCCCAGGTACGGCGCCGCTGACCGCCTACCGCCTGGCGGTGGTCAGGAACCTGTTCGAGGACGGCCTCGACCCAGTGGTCGCCAAGGCCTTCGAACGGTCCCTGGGCCGGCTCGGCGCTGCCGGCGCGCGGATCGAGGAGATCGACCTGCCGCCGCTGGCCGACCTGCCCACCCTCAACGCCACCGGAGGCTTCTCGGCCGCCGAGGCCTACGCCTGGCACCGCCTGCTGCTGGAGCGCAGCGGCGCCGGCTACGACCCGCGCGTGGCGCAGCGCATCCTCAAGGGCGCGACCATGCGGGCGTACGAATACATCGATCTGGTCCATGCCCGGCGCGACTGGATCGGCCGCATGGAGCAACTCCTGTCGCCTTTCGATGCCGTGCTTTCGCCGACCGTGCCGATCACCGCGCCGACGATCGCCAGCGTCGCGCCGGGCGAGGCCCGCGACGACGAATTTTTCCGCGTCAACGGCCTGCTGCTGCGCAATCCGTCGGTGGTCAACATGCTCGACGGCTGCGCCATCTCGCTGCCCTGCCAGGCCGCGGACGAACTGCCGGTCGGCCTGATGCTCTGGCATGCCGCCCTGCACGACGATGCGGTGCTGGYCATCGCCCTGCAGGCCGAGCGGGCGCTATAAAGTCGCCAGGGCCGGTGCGCCTGCGTGGACACCGGCCCCCACCTTTCACCGCCAAAGTCAAGAATGAAAATCGCAATCGTGGGAGCCGGGATCATCGGCGTCACCACTGCATGGGAGCTGGCCTCCGACGGCCACGAGGTGGTTGTCTTCGAGCGCCGCGGCGCCGCCGCCGAGGAATCCAGTTTCGCCAACGCGGGCGTGGTCGCGCCCGGCTACGTCACCCCCTGGGCCGGCCCCGGCATGCGCGGCAAGGTGCTGCGCTCGCTGCTGTCCACGCATGGCGCGATCAAGTTGCGCTGGCCGCTGTCCTCCCGAGACCTCGCATTCATGGCGCTCTGGCAGCGCGCTTGCAAGCTCGAAACCTACCTGGCCAATCGCTCGCGGATGCAGCGCCTGGCCTTTTACAGCCGCAACCGGCTGCACGCCGTCAGCGAGGCCTGCGAACTCGAGTACGAGCGCAGCGACGGCTACATGGTGCTGCTTCGCTCCAAGCGCGAGAAGAAGCTGGTGCAGGCCGGGCTCGAGGTGCTGCGCGCGGCCGGCAGCAGCTTTCGCGAACTCGACCCGGACGAAGCCCGCAAGATCGAGCCGGCGCTCAGCACCGACACCGCGCTGGCCGGCGCCATCCATCTGCCGGACGACGAAGTCGCCAATTGCAGGCAGTTCGCGCTGCTGCTCAAGTGGGAGGCCGAGGCGCTCGGCGCCCAGTTCCATTTCAACTGCGACCTGGCGCCGCTGAGCCGGGCGGCACCGACCTCGCTGGCGCTGGCCGCGGGCTCCGAGGCGCATCGCTTCGATGCCGTGGTGGTCTGCGCCGGCGTTGACTCGGCCGCCATGCTGAAGCCGCTGGGCCTGCGCATCCCGCTGGCGCCGGTGTACGGCCACTCGGTGAGCGCCCAGATCCGCGAACCGCTCAACGCACCTCGCAGCGCGGTGATGGACGAACGCTACAAGGTAGCGATCTCGCGGCTCGGCCTGCGCGTGCGGGTGGCCGGAACCGCCGAGCTCGGCGGCTCCCAGGTCAACCTGAATCCCGCTTCGCTGCGGACGCTCTACAAGGTGCTGCAGGACTGGTTCCCGGCCGCCGTGACGCTGCGCTCCGGCGTCCAGCAATGGAAGGGCGCCCGCCCGATGCTGCCGGACGGCCCGCCGATCCTCGGCGCCAGCGGCGTCCCGGGCGTCTGGCTCAACCTCGGCCACGGTTCGAGCGGCTGGGCGCTGTCCTGCGGCAGCGCCCGCGTAGTGGCCGACCTGATCGCCGGCCGCGATGYCGGTGTCGACCTCGAAGGGCTCGGCATCGAGCGGCTGCTGCAACATTGAGGTTCCCATGCAATGCATCACATCCGCCACCGCCGCCGAGCTTTTCGATGTCGCGACCACGCGGCGGATCGAGCAGGCGGCGGCCGCCGCACTGCCGCCCCACACGCTGATGCAGCGCGCCGGCCTCGCGGTCGCGCGCCTGGCGATGGCGATCGCACCGCAGGCGCGAACGATCTGGATCGCCTGCGGCCCCGGCAACAACGGCGGCGACGGCTTCGAGGCGGCAGCCCGATTGCAACAGCGCGGGTTCGCCCCGTTCGTGACCTGGGTCGGCGACGAGGGCCGCCTCCCGGCCGACGCTCGGGCATCGTTGCAGCACGCACGCGACGCCGGCGTTCGCTTCGCCGACGCGCCACCGGCGCAGCATGACCTTGCGATCGACGCCCTGCTCGGCATCGGCGCCACGCGGGCACCCGAAGGCCGCGTGCTCGAATGGCTGCGGCGCATGCACGCCGATCCGGCGCCGCTGCTGAGCGTGGACACCCCCTCGGGGCTGGACGCCAACACCGGGGTGCTGTCGTTCGAGCTRCCGCCCGCTTCGACGGGGTCGCCCCATGCCCGCCGCCTCTGCCTCAGCCTGCTGACCCTCAAGCCCGGCCTCTTCACGGCCCAGGGCCGGGATGCCGCCGGCGAAGTCTGGTTCGACGACCTAGGCGTCGACCCCGGCGCCGCGCCCCCGGCCGCGCGGCTGCCCGGTGCACCGGTCGCGGCCGCCCGGCGACAGTCCTCCCACAAGGGCAGCTACGGCGACGTCGCAGTCATCGGCGGTGCGCCCGGCATGGCGGGCGCGGCGCTGCTTGCCGCCTCGGCCGCACTCCTGGCCGGTGCCGGACGGGTGTTCGTCGCCCCGCTGGACGCCAGCGTCGCGCCGCTGGACCGGATCCGACCCGAATTGATGTTCCGCCGCCCCGAGCTGCTGGATCTGGGCGCGATGACCGTGGTCTGCGGCTGCGGCGGTGGCAGCGCGGTCGTCGACGTCCTGCCCCGCGTGCTGGCCGAAGCCCGAACGCTGGTGCTCGATGCCGACGCGCTCAACGCGATCGCCGGCGACGCCGGCCTGCAATCGCTGCTGCAGGCCAGACGGCCTTCAGGGCGCACGACCGTGCTGACCCCCCATCCCCTCGAAGCCGCGCGCCTCCTGAATACGACCACCGGCGAAGTCCAGGGCGATCGGCTCGGCGCGGCCGCTCGCCTGGCGGCACGCTTCGATGCGGTGGTGGTCCTCAAGGGTTCCGGAACGGTCATCGCCGCCCTCGGCGAGCTGCCCGTGATAAACCCCAGCGGCAACGCACGGCTCGCCACCGCCGGCACCGGCGACGTGCTGGCCGGCATGGTCGGCGCCGCGCTGGCCACGGGCCGGCCGGCGCAGGCGGCAGCTTGCGAGGCGGTGTGGACCCATGGCGACCTGGCGGACCGCTGGCCGGCCGGCATCCCGCTCACCGCCGGCGCGTTGGCCCGGCAGCGCCCCGGGACCTAGGCGGCCGCCAGGCCGCTCCCAAGGCGACCTGCGGCCTCCTCGAGGGGCAGCGACCCACAACG
The DNA here is from genome assembly GCF_056401695.1 of Variovorax sp. P4_D9. Lineage (NCBI taxonomy): Bacteria > Pseudomonadati > Pseudomonadota > Betaproteobacteria > Burkholderiales > Comamonadaceae > Variovorax > Variovorax sp. P4_D9. Next base: position 459 of record NZ_JBFUIU010000744.1, on the reverse strand, counting down.
CAGTGGGGGAGCGTGGGGGCTATCCTCGACCGACGAAGGGCATCTTGGTCGCCATGATCGTGTGGAACAGCACGTTGGCTTCCAGCGGCAGATTGGCCATGTAGAGCACCGACTGCCCGACGATGGCGACGTCGATCACGGGCTCGATCGCGATCTCGCCGCTGGCCTGCGGCACGCCCTTCGTCATGCGCGCGGCCAGTTCGGTCATCGCGTTGCCGACGTCGACCTGGCCGACCGCGATGTCGTACTTTCGGCCATCGAGCGAGGCGGTCTTGGTCAGGCCCTTCACCGCGTGCTTGGTCGCGGTGTAGGCGATCGAATTGGGCCGCGGCGTGGAGGCCGAGATCGAGCCGTTGTTGATGATCCGGCCGCCCCGCGGCGTCTGGGCCTTCATGGTCCGGAAGGCCTGCTGGATGCAATAGAACATGCCGGTCAGGTTGATGTCGACCACGCCCTGCC
>NZ_JBFUIU010000743.1:0-4318 GCF_056401695.1 Variovorax sp. P4_D9 | reverse complement strand
CCGAGCCGGTCTTGAAAGACCCGGCCTCGATCTACACATCCTCCCCGAGATGAACTCCGAATCCCGCAACGCCGAAGACGCGCTGGCGCGCCTGGCCGCCGTCATCGAGAGCCGGCTGCCGGCGCGCGGCGGCGACCCCGACAAGAGCTATGTCGCCCGGCTGCTGCACCGCGGCCCGGACGCCTTCCTCAAGAAGATCGGCGAGGAGGCCACCGAGGTCGTGATGGCCGCTAAGGATGCCGATCACGGCGGCGATCGCGCGAAACTGGTGAACGAAGTCGCCGACCTCTGGTTCCACAGCATGGTGGCGCTCGCGCACTACGGTTTTTCGCCGGCCGACGTGGTGGCCGAGCTCGAGCGCCGCGAAGGCACCAGCGGCATCGAGGAAAAAGCCCTGCGCAAGGCGCAGGACCGCGATACTTCCAACGACTGAAAGGAGCGCCCGCCATGCCCAACGACATCGTGACCGTCGAGCCCGACGACTCGCTCAAGACCTGGGGCTGGGTCAGCTACATCCTGCACCTGGTGGTAGCGGTCGGCGCCGTGCTGCCGGGGGCCCAGGCCTCGATCGGCCTGCTGGTGATCGCGCTCGTGATCGACCTCGTCAAGCGTGACGATGCGGCCGGCACCTGGCAGGCCTCGCACTTCAGCTGGCGCATCCGCACGGTGCTGTGGGCCGGCGTGCTGTACGTGCTGACCTCCTGGCTGTGGCTGCTGTTCCTGGTGCCCGGCTGGATCGCCTGGGCCCTGATTTCGCTTTGGTTCCTCTATCGCATCGTCAAGGGGATGGTGCGCATGAACGCGGGCCGATCCATGGATACCAGCAATGTCATCTGACCCGAACTGCATCTTCTGCAAAATCATCGACGGCAAGATCCCGTCGCGCAAGGTCTACGAGGACGACGAACTGTTCGTCTTCCACGACATCGCGCCATGGGCGCCGGTGCATTTCATGATCGTCCCGAAGCGCCACATCCCGTCGATGGCGCAGGTGACGCCGGACGACGCCGCGCTGCTCGGCAAGATCATGACCCTGGCGCCCAAGCTGGCGGTCGAGCAGGGCTGCCGTCCCTACCCCCGAGGCGGATTCCGCATCATGGTCAATACAGGTGCCGAGGGCGGGCAGGAGGTCCACCATCTCCATGTTCATGTCATGGGCGGACCGCGGCCCTGGCTCAGGGGCTGAAAGCCATCCTTTCGGCCGGTCATTCCACGGCGACTAAAATCCGACACATTCTTCAGGAGTAATCCATGGGTTCACTTTCCATCTGGCACTGGCTGATCGTGCTGCTCGTCGTCGTGATGATCTTCGGCACCAAGAAGCTGCGCAACATGGGCTCCGACCTGGGCGGCGCCGTGAAGGGCTTCAAGGACGGCATGAAGGACGGTGCCACGTCCGACGCGCCGACCGCCACCGGTCCGAACGCCCAGGTGACCGGCAACAGCACCGCCGACAAGTCGACGATCGACGTCGAAGCGCGTCAGAAGTCCTGAGCCAGCCCATTCCGTGATCGACCTCGGCATCTCGAAGCTGGCCCTGATCGGCGCCGTGGCGCTGATCGTCATCGGGCCGGAGAAGCTGCCACGCGTGGCGCGCACCGTCGGCACCCTGCTCGGCAAGGCGCAACGTTACGTCAACGACGTCAAGGCCGAGGTCAACCGCTCGATGGACCTCGATGAACTTCGCAAGATGAAGGACACGGTCCAGGAGGCGGCGCGCGATGTCGAGCAGAGCATCCAGTCCGGTGCCAGCGACTTCGAGAAGCAGTTCTCCGAGAGCGGCCAGACGCTGTCCGAACTGTCCGACACCACCCCGTCTTACCCCCAATACAAGCACCCGCGCAAGAACTGGCGCCTGAAGCAGGGCGCCACGCCGCAGTGGTACAAGGCGCGCAACGGCGTGCGCACCAAGGCGTTGTCGGGCGCCGCGCGCGTGGCCCGTTACCGTCCCCACAAGATCAACTAGCGCAAGCTGGCGAAACGGCCGCGCGCAGCGTGCGCCGCGCGCCCGACTGCAGCGTCCCCACATGGCCGATTCCACAGACAAGAACAAAGAAGACGAACTGGCCGGCACCGAGCAGCCTTTCGTCCAGCACCTCATGGAGCTGCGGGACCGTCTGCTCTACTGCGTCTACGGACTGGTGGTGGCCGGCGTGCTGCTGGCCATCTGGCCCGGCCCGGCGGGCCTGATCGACCTGATCGCAGTGCCGATCCGCGCCCACATGCCGCCCGACGCCAAGCTGATCGCGATCGGCGTGTTCTCGCCTTTCTTCGTGCCGCTCAAGGTGCTGGCCATGACGGCGGTCCTGCTGGCGCTGCCCTGGCTGATGTACCAGGCCTGGATGTTCATCGCACCCGGCCTCTACAGCCATGAGAAGAAGTTCGCGCTGCCGCTGATCTTCTTCGGCAGCCTGCTGGCCTATGGCGGCATCGCCTTCGTGCAGTTCTTCGTGCTTGACAAGATGTTCGGCTTCATCCAGAAGTTCACGCCGCCCTCGGTCAATGCCACGCCCGACATCTCGTCCTACGTGGAGGCGATCCTGTCGCTCTACATCGCCTTCGGGGTTGCCTTCCAGGTGCCGATCGTGGTGATGCTGCTGGTGCGATTCGAACTCGTCACGGTCGAGAAGCTGCGCTCTTTCCGCGGCTATTTCATCGTGCTGGCCTTCGTTGTCGCCGCGGTGCTGACGCCGCCGGACGTGGTGTCGCAGCTTGCGCTGGCGATCCCGATGTGCCTGCTCTACGAGATCGGCATCATCGGTGCGCGCTACTTCACGAAGTACAGCAAGCCGCCCGAAGAGAGCAGCACCGACTCGGCTCAGACCTGAACCCCGGCCGGGCGGCCCAGATTCGAACTACTCGGTCTCGGTCGGCGCCCGGCGCACCGACGACCTCGGCCGCAGGCCCGGCGTGACGTCGAGTTCCAGCTTGTCGCTGCCTCGCTGCACGACGAAGCGCGTGGCCGTGCCGGGCTTGAGGCCGGCCACGGCGCTCAGCAGTTCCTGGGAGTTGCCGATGTTCTTCTGGCCCACGCCGGTGATCACGTCGCCGGGGCGCAGGCCGGCCTTGGCGGCCGGGYCGTTCTGCAGCACGCCGGTGATGATGACTCCGGCGCTCGCCTTGACACCGAAGGTCTCGGCGAGTTCGGGCGAGAGGTCGTTCGGCTCGACGCCGATCCAGCCGCGCGTGACCTTGCCGGCCTTCACGATGTCCTCGAGCACCTGCTTGGCGGTCGACACCGGGATCGCGAAGCCGATCCCCATGCTGCCGCCCGAGCGCGAATAGATCGCGGTGTTGATGCCCTCGAGGTTGCCGTTGACGTCGATCAGCGCGCCACCCGAATTGCCCGGATTGATCGCCGCATCGGTCTGGATGAAGTTCTCGAAGGTGTTGATGCCGAGCTGGTTGCGACCGAGTGCCGAGACGATCCCGCTTGTCACGGTCTGGCCGACGCCGAAGGGGTTGCCGATGGCCAGCACCTGGTCGCCGACCTGCAGCGCGTCGGAGTTGCCCAGCACGATCACCGGCAGCTTGTCGAGCTCGATCTTGAGTACCGCGAGGTCGGTGTCGGGGTCGGTGCCGATCACCTTGCCGCGGGCATGGCGGCTGTCGTTGAGCGTGACGTCGATCTCGTCGGCGCCTTCGACCACGTGGTTGTTGGTGAGGATGTAGCCGTCGGCGCTGACGATCACGCCGCTGCCGAGGCCGACCTGCGGCTGGTCGCCTTGGTCACCGAAGAAGAAGCGGAACCAGGGGTCGTTGTTGCGCGGCGAGCGCTGCGCTGCCTTGCTGGTGTTGATGCTCACCACAGCGGGTGAGGCCTTCTTGGCAGCCGCGCTGAGGCTGCCGGCGGTCACCGGGCCGACCTGCGCGCTGGGCGCCTCGATCACCGAGACCATGCCGTTGAGCGGGCCGGTACGCCGGTTCAGCCACTCGGGCTTGAGGGTCGCGACGACGAAATAGGCCGCCAGCAGGACGGTCACGGCTTGGGCAAACAGCAGCCAGGTACGTTTCATGAAAAAGGCAGCAGAGAAAGTACCTATTGTCCCTCAAGGTCGCGCGCGACCCCTTCCGGCCCTTCCGGGCGGCCTGCCACCGAACCTCCTCGCAAGGTGAAAATAAGGGAAAACCCTTGAAAATGAGCGCTTGTAACGCCTTGTTCCTACGTCGACGGCCTGGCCTTCCGCATTCCGTCCAGCCGCGGTCGCGGTGCGATGCGGTCCGCGGCCGCCGGGGCCACAATGGCGCGATGAGCACGACCCGCCATGAACTCCTGCACGCATTCGACCTGCTGCTGGCACCCGCGCGCTTCAAGGAC
>NZ_JBFUIU010000742.1:0-4323 GCF_056401695.1 Variovorax sp. P4_D9 | reverse complement strand
ATGGCCGCGAGCGTGAGTTCGCGGACGCGCCCGTCAGCTGTCATTCAACGTGATCGCTCGGTTGGCCAAGGGCAGCTTTCGGCGTGTTTGTTGAATAGGCGGTCCCGGCCATAACCGGGCACTCGCGACGGTCCGGTTCCGGCGCCTGGAACTACGAGTTGCCTCGGCTGCGGGCCGTGCCGAAGGTCTGGACGTTCCGGCCCTTTCGCATCGTGATCGCATGGAAGGGGAAACGGCCGCAATCGCTGCAGCCCGTGCATCAATCCGCGTTGTGCACGTCTGCTTGTTGGCCTTCCCGCAACGGCTGTAGGCTGAGCAGCTTGCGCCTGTTACGTCTTGCGGCGGGCGTTTCGGTGTCATCCTTTGACGCTGGGCGTTTGTTGCGTCACAGTGCCAAGTCCGGCACACCAGCCTCAACAAGGAGCTTCCTCATGATCAGGTCCATCGTTCGCACCCTGCCGGCCGCAGTGGCCCTGGCATCCGCGTGCATTGGCGTGTCAGCCGTCGCACAAGGCGAAACCAAGAAACTAGAAAAGGACGCCGAGAAAGCCTGGGACGCGACCAAGACTGACACCAAGAAGGCCGAGAAGGCGACCGGCAAGGCGGTCGACAATGCGGCGTCCGACGCCGCATCAGACACGCGCAAGGCTGGCAATAAGATTGGTGAGAAGATTCCGGKCACGACCCAGAATGAAGCCGTCAAGAAAGAAGCTGCCAAGCCCTGATCCCCGAGCCTCGAGATACCCGCTTTCGGCGGGTTTTTTTCAAGTCGGGATTAGCTACCGGCCAGACCGTGCCGCTCGTCGACGCCGTCCTAGCGATCGAGCGGCTGCAGCCGGCCAATTGCGGTCCTTCATTGCTCCGGCCGACCAAGTGTCGGTGCTGGTCTTACACTGCTAGCGCCCGCTTCAGACTGAACCAAAGGATGGGATATGAGACGGCGCCAGTTTGCTTCACTTCTCGGCGGGACTGCGCTTGCATCGCTCCCTGGATTACCAGCGTTCGCGGACCAGCCCGATGGCTGTGGTGCTCCAAGCGCGCGAGACGATGGGTGGGCGATCTCCGCCAACGATGACGACAAGCTCATTGACATTGGTGCGCTGTGCAGGATGGCTGATCAGCTCGCGGCTTCGTCCAACATACATGCCGTGCTGGTCGCCCGCAGCGGCACGCTAGTGTTCGAGCGGTACTTCAGCGGTTCCGACGAGGTCCCTGGCCTCTTTTTTGGCAGCCGGGTGAAAAAGGTCACCTTTGGTGCCGACACCCTGCATGACGTGAAGTCGGTTTCAAAAAGCGTCGCGTCGCTTGCAGTCGGGATTGCAATCGAACGGGGACTCATCCGCAGCGTCAACGAACCGATCTTCAACTTCTTCCCCGAATACGCAGACTTGCGTTCGCCTGAGAAGGATCGCATCCAACTGCTGCACGCGCTCACCATGACAATGGGTCTGGAGTGGGTGGAGGCAACTCCAGCCACGGGGGAGAACAACGACGAATCGCGCATGCATAGGGCGGCAGACCCGTCTCGCTACGTCCTCGGTCTGGCATCAACTGCGCCGCCAGGCCAGGAGTTCTTCTACAACACCGGCGCGCTTACCCTCGTTTCCGCCATTGTCCGTAAAGCGACCGGACGCCCCCTGGACGTATTTGCCCGAGAAGTGTTGTTCGAGCCTCTGGGCATTACCGATTTAGAGTGGGGCAGGGTCAAGGGAGATACTGATGCCGGAGGGGGATTGCGCTTGCGACCGAGAGACATGGCGAAAATCGGCCAGCTTGTCCTCGCAGGCGGTCGGTGGAACGACCGCCAAATCGTTTCTAGAGATTGGATCGAGACCTCAACGACATCAAAGATCAAGGCGACAGACGATCAATACTATGGGTATCTCTGGTGGCTCGGCCGCGCCCGGTCCAACGCGGGTGTGGTTAACTGGATTGGCGCACTGGGTCGAGGCGGTCAGTCCATTCGCATCGTCCCGGAGCGCAATCTCGTTGTCGCGGTGACGGCAGGTTACTACCAAGACTACAGCCCGCAAGCGTTCAAATTGCAGTTTGGCGTTTTCAGGGACGTCCTGCGGGCGATCCTGCCCCCAGGCTAAACGTAGGCGGAATGACTGCTGGGGGCCCCACTGCAGTCCTTCCCCATATGCTGGTCAACAACGCCGGCATTACGCGCGACATGACTTTCAAGAAGATGGGCGAGCTCAACTGGGACGCGGTGCTGCGTACCAACCTGGATAGCCTGTTCAACATGACTAAGCAGGTCGCCGACGGCATGGTCGAGCGTGGCTGGGGCCGGATCATCAACATGTCCTCAGTTAACGGCTCCAAGGGCGCCTTCGGCCAAACCAACTACTCGGCGGCGAAGGCTGGCGTACACGGCTTCACAAAGGCGCTGGCACTCGAGGTCGCGAAGAAGGGCGTGACCGTCAACACCATCTCGCCGGGCTACATTGGCACGAAGATGGTCACGGCGATCCCGAAGGATGTGCTCGACACCAAGATCCTGCCGCAGATCCCGGTCGGCCGGCTGGGCAAGCCAGAGGAAGTGGCCGGGCTCGTCATCTACCTCGCGTCGGAGGAGGCCGCGTTCGTCACGGGTGCCAACATCGCTATCAATGGCGGACAACACATGCAGTGAGTTTTGCAATGAAATTGATGCCCTCAAAGTCCGCACGCGATCGGACCATGCCCGCAGCCGCGACGGGCGCCCACGCCATCGGTACCGTCGCATTGGGCTCTATCGCGATTTGTGCCGTAGCCATCGGTGCTTTGGCCATTGGTGCCTTGTCTATCGGTCGACTCTTTGTTGGCCGAGTTCGAATCCGACGGTTGGAGATTGACGAACTTGTTGTTCGCCGCGTTCGTGTCACAGAGCAGCTCACGACGCCGTCAACGTCAGACCCTGGCTGCCTCATCGATGAGTCGAAGCCAGTTGCCGAGACGGCACTCGTCAAGGAGGCCGCGGCGTCGAAGCAGTAGGCACGATGCGCGAGAGCTGCGCGCTGGGCCCGGTGACAAGCGCCACTTCACGCTCGTCCCCCATGTGCGGCTGTAGAGGCGACATGCGGCCAGGGCCAGACATTCAGCACGGACGTCCAACGAGGTACATGAAGACCTTTGCGATAGCTGCCGTTGACGGCTACCAGCGGTTCATTTCGCCATACAAGAGCTTCGGCTGCACACATCGGGTGCGGACGGGCGGAGCGTCCGGTTCGCAGTTCGCAAAGCGAGCGATTGCTCGCCTGGGGATGATGGCCGGCGTCCTGGCCACCATCCGTCGCTTTGAAGCATGCGCCGCCTCGGCAAGAATCCTCTCCAGCGCGCAAGCCCGAGCAGCCGCGGCGCCGCCGGAAGCTCCTGCAGAGGCTTGCCCGCTTTGGTCTCGCTGGGGCGCGACGAAGCTGTCAGCGTGCTGCTCGTGCTGGCCCGGGTAGGTCAGAATGCGGCCAGAAGCAGCAGTCCAAGCCGCAGCACCGGGTTTGTAAGCCGCGAATTAGTTGGCTCGACTGTGAAATAGTTCCGATTCGGATGGCGCTGCGTAGCCTTGAGTGGAGAGCGCCGTTGTAGGACTCCGCCAGAGAGCCCATGATGAAGTCTCTCGTGGAAACCTTTCTCCAAGGTCGGCCACCGACCTGTTGCCCCGACTGGAAACAGCCGGGGCTTTTTCGTTTGCACGACAATTCGCCTATGGATGATTTGGCGAATGACTCAATCGCCTTGGGCCGACGTCAGCTCACCTCGCAATGCTTCCGACGCTTCGCGCGTCTCGGTGAGCGCGTTCTCGATGGCCGCATTCGTGGCCACCCACTGTTCTTCCCGCTTCGCCAACTCCGCCTGATCTGCGGATAGCTGCGCCCTGCCCTGCTCCAGCGCCTCGCGCTCTTCCCGAAGCGTCTGTTTGCCAAGGTGCGCGCTTCGTGCTTGGCATGGTTCCAGGCGCTGCGCAGGTTCGGCGGCAGGTCGTCCTCGGCCGGCACGGCGACACCTGCCACACGCACAGAAAGCCTTTCAAACCAGACGTCCAGCAAAGGGCTGACGGTGTTCGGCGAGCCGCCGCCGAGCTGCGTATGCGCTCGATGGTGGGTTTCAGGCCCCGGGCAAGCGGCGCGTCGGCCGCCTCGACCACCTCTTCCAACTGCACACCCCGCGGCCCTCGCCATCGACGGGGTGAAAGCGCGGCCCCGCTCGGCCGCGTGATGCGCTGCACCTCGGGGTCGCCATGGTGTTCCAGGAGACCAGCCTGATGCCGACGACCACCGTGGCGCAGAACCTGTACCTGGGCCGCGAACGCTTCTTCAACCGCCTGCGCGGTATCAACATCGC
>NZ_JBFUIU010000741.1:0-4329 GCF_056401695.1 Variovorax sp. P4_D9 | reverse complement strand
GCTCTACGCAGTGGCCGACGATGCCGCGAGCAGCGCTTTCCTGCGGGATGCGGCGCCGGTGCTTCAGGCGCTGGCCAAGCTCAAGGAAGTGAAGGTCTTCGACGATGCGGCGGCCTGGTCGGCAGCGGCCGAGGCGGCACCGGTGGCGGTGGTCGGCTCGGTGCGCATCTGCCTGCACATGGAAATCGACAAGGCCGCGGAAAAGGTTCGTATCGGCAAGGAGCTTGCGCGAATCGAGGGCGAGATCGCCAAGGTGAATGCCAAACTCGGCAACGAAGCCTTCGTCGCCAAGGCGCCACCGGCCGTGATCGAGCAGGAGCGCAAGCGGCTGACGGACTTCAGCGCCACGCTCGATCGGCTGCGCGACCAGCTTGTCCGCCTCGGCTGACAGACTGGCAGCAGCCACGGCCCTTAGTATTCGGGTTGGCGCCTCCGGGTGCCTTCCCGCTTCCCCTTTCATCCTTCAGATCAGACGAAAGCCCATGTCCCACACTTCGACGCGCATTCGCAAGGCCGTGTTTCCCGTAGCAGGCTTTGGCACCCGATTCCTGCCGGCCACCAAGGCCCAGCCCAAGGAAATGCTGCCAGTGGTGGACAAGCCGCTGATCCAGTACGCGGTCGAGGAGGCCTATGCCGCGGGCATCCGTGACATGATCTTCGTTACCGGCCGCAACAAGCGCGCCATCGAGGACCACTACGACACCGCCTACGAGCTCGAATCGCAGCTCGAGTCGAGCGGCAAGACCGAGTTGCTCGACATCGCCCGTTCGGTGATGCCCGAGGACATGACCTGCTCCTATGTGCGCCAGCCGCGCATGCTTGGCCTCGGCCACGCGGTGCTGTGCGCCGAGCACCTGGTGGGCGACGAGCCTTTCGCGGTGCTGCTGGCCGATGACCTGATGGTCGGTCCGGCCAACGGCGAGCCGGTGCTGGCGCAGATGACGCGCATCTTCGACCGCCTCGGCGGCTCCTTGCTGGCAGTGCAGGAGGTGCCGCTGGCACACGTCAGGCGCTACGGCATCGTGGCCGGCGAAACGGTCGAGCCCGGCCTGGTCAAGGTCGATCGCATGGTCGAGAAGCCCCAGCCCGAGGAGGCGCCCTCGCGCCTGGGTGTCGCCGGCCGCTACATCCTCACGCCGGGCGTGTTCGCCGAGATCCGCAACCAGCCCAAGGGCGCCGGCGGCGAGATCCAGCTGACCGACGGCATCGCCGCGCTGATGAAGAAGGAATCGGTGCATGCCTATTCCTACCGGGGCACGCGCTACGACTGCGGCAGCAAGGAAGGTTTCCTGCAGGCGACGGTCGAACTCGCGCTGGCGCACCCCGAGGTGGGCACGACCTTCCGCGAGTACCTCAAGAGCCTGGCGCTTTAGCCGAGGCGATCAGCGGCGCCAGTAGGCGGAGGATTTCCGCGTCGTCGATCGGTGACAGCTTCAGGCCGAAGGCCTCGTTGAGACGCGTTACCAGCGATTGCGCCCAAAGCGCATTCCAGACCGCGCCGGCATGGTCGTCCGCGACCAAGGCGTTGCCGGGGTCATCGCCAATGGTATTGTTCACGCGCAGCGTGGGCCCGAAGGCGATGGTCTTGTAGGCGGGCTTACCGGTTTCGTCGCGCGCACCCCAGTGCGTCCTGAACCATGCCAGGTCGTCGAAGAAGGCGACATGGGTGCGCTCGGCTGCGATCTTCCTCAGCGCATCGTTGAACGCAGCGAGGGCGGTGTTGATGTTCGCGGTTTCCTGCGCCGACTGCCACTTGTCGGTGAGGAGCGGATCATCGGCTTCGTTCAGGAGCCCCACCACCAGGATCCGCGTCCGCGGGTGCGAGGCATGGATCAGATCGACGGTCCGGCCGATCTCTTTGCTGCAATAGGCAATTGCTTCTCGAAGTTCGGGTGCATCGGGATCGCGCGCCTGCAGATCGAGCAGGCCGATCCAGTTGTTGAGCCCGATGCGGATCACGACCACCCCGCGCTGCCAGCGCTCCGGCTCACGGTCCATCAACGCAACCAGGTTCTGCGCCTGCCGGACGCGACCCGACAGGAGGTCGAAACAGGTCGCACCGGACTTGGCGAAGTTGTAGAGGTAGTCCTGCTTCTTTGGCGTGCGACCGACGGCAAGCCCCAGCCGCTCACGCGCCCAGGCGACGGCGGGAGGTCGCCCCCAGACGCCCCACGGGCCCTGGTCGATTTCCTGCCCCCGCAGGCGTCCGAGCACTTCGGTCCACTGGAACGTCATGGACCGCAGCGCGCCGCCACGCTCGGCCGATCCGGGCGGAAAGGCAATGCGGTCCTGGTAGGAATGGCTGTTGGAATCGCCGAGGACCGCGAGGGGAATGGCGCCCGCAGGCACGGGGGATTTGTCAACGCTGGAAGCCATGCCATCGCTCCACAGTGCCACCACCATCGCTGCGGACAGGCCCGCCGCCAGCACGGCCAGCGCGAACACGACGATGCCGCGCTTCATGCGGTGTCCTTCAGCGGCGCCGCAGCACGTGAATGAAGTCGCTGTCGACGGTCTRCTGGTCGACCAGGTCGTTGCCGGTCTGGCGGGCGAAAGCCTGGAAATCGCGCACCGACCCCGCATCGGTCGACACCACCTTCAGCAGTTCCCCGCTGTGCATCTCATTGAGCGCCTTCTTGGCCTTCAGGATGGGCAGGGGGCAGTTAAGGCCGCGGGTATCGAGCTCTTTGTGGATATGCATGGCCGTTCCTTGAAACTGCGGCGATTTTAGGAGGCTGGCCGCGGCCATTCCATGAACTCGGGCTCATGCCCCCGCGTGCGCAGCCAGTCCGCCAGCGCGTAACCCGTGCCCGCGGGCCAGCAGCGCAGCGCAGGCAGGTCGTAGAGCCGATAGTCCACCAGTTCGGGCGAAAGCCGGACCTCGCCATCGGCGACCGCATGGAAGGCGATGATGACCTGGTTCATTCGCTGGAAGTCGTAAACGCCCACCAGGTTCAACTCGCTCGCATCGAGATTGGTCTCTTCCTTGATCTCGCGCGCAATRCCTTCCTGAGGCGTCTCACCGGCCTCCATGAAGCCGGTGATCAGTGCGTACATCTTGTGCGGCCAAGCCGCATTGCGTGCCAGCAGCACCTGGCCGCGGTATTCGATGATGGCGGCCAGCACCGGCGTCGGGTTGTTCCAGTGCGTCCAGCCGCAGGCCGGACATCGCAGGCGCGATTTCGGGCCGCCGTCCTCCGCGAGTTCGATGTGGGCCAGCGGCGTGGCGCATTCGGAGCAGAACTTGGGTGAGGGCATGTTTCGTCTCAAGCCGGAAATACGCCGGTGGACAGGTAGCGGTCGCCCCGGTCGCACACCACGAAGACGATGGTCGCGTTCTCGACCGTCTTGGCGATCTCGAGCGCCACCCACAGCGCGCCCGCGGCCGAAATGCCGCCGAAGATGCCTTCCTCGCGCGCCAGCCGGCGGCACATTTCCTCGGCGTTGTCCTGACTCACGTTGACCACCTGGTCGACCCAGCTCGGGTCGTAGATCTTCGGCAGGTACTCCTGTGGCCACTTGCGGATGCCCGGGATGCGCGAGCCTTCGTCAGGCTGGGCGCCGACGATGCGCACCGCCGGATTTTTTTCCTTCAGGAAGCGGGACGCGCCGGTGATGGTGCCGGTGGTGCCCATCGCGCTCACGAAGTGCGTGATACGTCCACCGGTGTCGGCCCAGATCTCGGGGCCGGTGGTCTCGTAGTGGATGCGCGGATTGTCGGGATTGGCGAACTGGTCGAGCACCCGGCCCTTGCCCTGCTGCATCATCTGCTCGGCAAGGTCGCGTGCGTACTCCATGCCGCCGCTCTTCGGGGTCAGCATGAGTTCGGCACCGAAGGCCTTCATGGTCTGGGCCCGTTCGACCGACAGGTCCTCCGGCATGATCAGGACCATGCGGTAGCCCTTGATGGCCGCTGCCATCGCCAGCGCGATGCCAGTGTTGCCCGAGGTCGCCTCGATCAGGGTGTCGCCAGGCTTGATTTCGCCACGCTCCTCGGCGCGCTTGATCATCGACAGGGCCGGCCGGTCCTTGACCGATCCGGCCGGGTTGTTGCCTTCGAGCTTGCCCAGGATCACGTTGCCGCGCTGCGCGTTGGCAGCCGCATCGATCCGCTGCAGCGCAACCAGCGGCGTCTTTCCAATCGCGTCTTCAATTGTCGGATATTGCATGGGGCCACTGTGCCATAATTTTGGGCTGCCTTCCTTCCGTGCCCGGGTGGTGAAATTGGTAGACGCAGGGGACTCAAAATCCCCCGCCGCAAGGCGTGCCGGTTCGATTCCGGCCCCGGGCACCATGGCTCTTGCCATGAATCCCCGCACGCGCGCGGAT
>NZ_JBFUIU010000740.1:0-4329 GCF_056401695.1 Variovorax sp. P4_D9 | reverse complement strand
GTCCGCGAAGGCCTCATGGAAAGCGAGCACGTCCGGATTGCTGGGCTCGCTGAAGCGCCGGTGCATGCCGTCGAGCAGCGCGTGCGTCACCTCGTGCGCCACGATGTCGTGCGAGAGGCAGCTGAAGACGGTCAGCCGCGCCGAGCTCACCTCGGCCGAGGCCGGCGTCGAGAAGTAGCCGAACAGCAAGGCCTTCTTCTCGGGGCTGTAGTAAGCGTTGGCCTCGCGCAGCGCATGCGGATAGATGCGCAGGCGCCGGACATACTCCTCGCCCCATCGGCCATCGGGATCCTTCGTGCCGTGCGAGCGCCACAGGGCCAATCGCCCGAGCGCGCGCTCGAAGGTGCGGATGGTTCGCATCGCGACCGCATAGACCATCTGCTGGTGGAATTGCGGGCTGCTTTCCGAGGGCGGCAGGCCGTGCTGCGCCACCACGTAGCGGTCGTTCAGGTCGACCGGCTCGTAGAAGCACCGGCTCGCGGGATCGCGGTCCACCACCTCGATATATTCGCCGGCCGGCCCCGGCTCGAGGATGTCGGCGCCGGCGGCGTCGCGCTCCCAGGGCACGCGGATCAGGGTCTCGTTGATGTCGGCGGTCTCGCGCTGGCGGCCCATGCTGGGGTCGAAGGCGAACACGCGCACCAGGCGCTGCGTGGCCGGGGCGATCGGGGCGGCGTCGACTTTCGGTGYCGCCGGGGGGGCGCCCTTCTTGGCTGTCGATTTGGCTGTCTTGCGCTCGATCTGGTAGCGAACCTGCCCGGTGTCGGCGTCGACGATCAGCGTCACCCCAGCCCACGGCCGGACGTCGACTTCGCCTTCCAGTTCGAGTGCCTTGGCCTTCGGCTTGGCGCGCGCCGTGGTGGACACCTCCTGGACCAGCTTGATGACCCACTGGAACGCGAAGTTGCCGGACGCATCGCTGCGCTCACGCGGATGGAAGGACTCGACCTCGAAGCGCCGGTGCAGATCGATCGGGCCGATCGCGCCGACCGTGCCACCGGACAGGCGCTGGTGCAGCATTGCGCGCTTGTCTTCGAGCAGCTTCCACAGCGCCTCGCGATCGCGCGGCAGCGTCCACGGCGTGAATTCGCGCGACCGTTCGCGCACGAATTCGCTCACCGCGCGCGTGGCGTCGGAGTTCGCCGGCGCCCGCCAGAGGATCGTGTCCTGCGACAAGGTGCCCACTTCGGCAAGCGGAATGCCGTAGCTGCGAAACGCGTCGATGAAGGCCAGCCGGTAGTTGCCGTCGTCGACCGGGCGGATGTCGTAGTCGGCGGTCACGATGGCGCGCAGGAAGTCGCCGCTGGTGGTTTCCACGGGCGGCATGTAGTCGAGCGCGCGAATGATCATCTCGAGCACGCGCTGCGCCGAGCGCGACGCCTCCTGCGCCAGCCGGTTCACCAGATCTGGATGCAACTGGCCTTCGGGCAGGATTCCGCTGCCCTTGGTGGCGATGCTTCGCAGGTCGGAGGTGCGCGCCTCGTAGATCTTGCGAAGGGCCTCGAAGACCGCGCTGACCACGATCGCGCCGCGATCATGCGGTTCGAGCGTCGCGGCGTAGGCTTTCGGATC
The DNA here is from genome assembly GCF_056401695.1 of Variovorax sp. P4_D9. Lineage (NCBI taxonomy): Bacteria > Pseudomonadati > Pseudomonadota > Betaproteobacteria > Burkholderiales > Comamonadaceae > Variovorax > Variovorax sp. P4_D9. Next base: position 2,757 of record NZ_JBFUIU010000740.1, on the reverse strand, counting down.
CGGTTTTCGCGAATGCCAGACGCCCGCCTCGTCGATCGATCCGAGCGCGTTGCGGATGCCTTCGGGCCGGCCGAGGGCTTCGCCGAATTGCGGCGCGATGGCCCCGAGGCGGCTCGAGTTCTCGAGCTTTCCCCCGATCGCAGCGATCTGGCCCCGGAACACGTCCGAGGGCCAGAAGTGCTGCAGCACAGCGATCAGGTCCGCGTAGGCCTCGTGCAGGGCGAGGACGTCGGGGCTCTTGCCCTTGAACGAGATGCGCATCCCGTCCAGGATCGCGTGCGTGATCTCGTGCGAGACGACGTCCTGCGACAGGCAGGTGAACACCGTGGTGCCCGCGAACGCGGACGTGTCGCCGGCGCGGAAGTAACCCAGGCACAGGCCGTCGCCGGGCTTGTAGTAGGCGTTGGTGTCCGCGACGTAGTGCGGATAGATGGGGAGTTGCCTGCGGTAGCTCACGCGCTGGCCCTTCACTGCAGGCGGCCAGTGGATCGATCGTCCGAGCGCACGCTCGAAGTTGCGAATCGTCCGCATCGCGACCGCATAGGCCATCTGGTGATGGAACTGCGGATTGCCGTCGGAAGGCGCGAGGCCGTCGTTCGCCAGGATCTGCGGATCGTCGAGGTCGACCGCCGGATGCACCTGGCGCCCCTGGTCGTCCTTGTCCACCACGGCCACGTACTCGCCGATCGGCCCGGGCTGCAGGTCCTCCCATGGCAGCAGCAGCGTCATCTCGTTCATCACCGCGGTCTCGAAGCGCGCGGTGGTGCCAGGATCGAAGGCGAAGACGCGCAGCCTGCGATAGACCGGAAGCGGAACCCGCCAGTGCCTGTCGATCCTCGGTTCCATGGCCACTAGGGCGCGACCGTCGCGAGTTCGGGCGCGTACTTGCCGATGCGCGACGTCAGCAGCGCGCCGCCGTGCCGCATGAGCACGCGCATCTCGTCGTCGTTGAGTTTCTTCAGGTTGGTCGGGATCGCGGAAGCGAAGCTCGCGTCGCCCTGCTGCTGCTCGCCCTCGAGGCTGTCGATGGAGAACCACAACGGCCGCGCGCCCTTGCCGGCGAGATGGCGGTGCTGGAGGCGGTCGAACTGCAGGCCGCGGATCTGCTCCATCATGATGTCGAGGCTCGCCTTCAGGACGACCGCGCCCGATTCGGTGGGCCGGTCCTCGAAGGCGAAGGGCTTGCCGCCGTCGCTGACGATCAGGTAGTCGATCGGGTTGCGCGCCATTCGCAGCAGCGGGTTCACGCCCATGTTGTCGTAGATGCCGCCGTCGGTGAGCGTGACATATTCGACCGTGGCGGCGGCCGGCGGATAGACCGAAGGCAGCAGCAGCAGCGGCGGGAACACCGGTGGGAATGCCGACGAGGCGGCCACCGCGCGGCTGATCGGGAAGTCCGGTGCCGCAACCACGCCGAGTTCGTGTTCGCCCATTTCCTCTGCCTTGCCGCCGCCGGCGACGAAGAAGAACATGTTGCCGGTGGCGAGATTGGTGGCGTTGAAGTAGATGCGCGGGCCGCTCTTGAGGCCTGAAAGCGACTTGCCCTGAAACAGGTCGCGATCATACGAATTGGCGAGCTTGTCGAGCCGTGACTCGAAGGGGTCGAGGATGCCGCCGACCACCGACGCCACGGCGATCGATCGCGTCCGCAGGTAGGTCTCGAGCTTGTCGAGGCAGTTCGGGTCGCCCCAGTTCACGGCGAGGGTCCCTCCGGCGATGCTCCCGCCGCTGACGCACGAGACCAGGTCCAGCTTGTCCAACAGGTTCAGCGCCTGCAGTCGGCGCATCACGCCCAGGTGGAACGCCGCCGCCCTGAATCCGCCGCCGGACAGCGCGAGCCCGATCCGCTTCTCGACGCCGTCGATCTTGAATGCCATGCCGGCCCCCTCTCCAGAGGCATCGGATGCTAGACCTGTCGCGCACGAATGCAATCGGCCAGATGGCGGATGCGGGCCGTGCCTCGGCGGCAGGCGTCAGTACACGCCGAGCGCCAGCCCCGCGGCCAGCGCAGCGCCCAGCTCGCGGCATTGCGCGAGGTCTTCGGCGCCGATCTGCTTGGGCCGCGCGATGGCCTCGGGCGTCTGCGCATGGGTGCACACGATCAACGCCGGCGCGATGGCGCGCAGCCGCCAGCCGGTGGCGATGCGGTCGATCTGCCGCGCGGCGTTCTGGCCGTCACTGCCGGCGCACACCAGCACGGCGTAGGGACGGCCGTTCACGCGGTCGAGCGCGGCGTAGTAGCAGCGGTCGAAGAAGTCCTTCATCAGCCCGGCCATCGCGGCGAGGTTCTCGGGCGTGGCGAACACGTAGCCGTCGGCGCCCAGCACGTCGTCCGGGTGGGCCTCCGGCGCGCGCAGCAGGCGCACCTGCACGCCGGGTTCGTCGCCCGCGCCTTCGGCGGCGGCCTGCGCCATCTGCGCGGTGCCGCCGGTCATGGTGTGATAGACCACGAGCAGCGTCTTGGAAGTCATGCCGCCCAGCATAGCGGCCCGGTCCGATGGCGGGCGAACTCAGAGGCTGAGAAGCTTTTGACGTTTGGCTGAAGAGAGTTGCTGAGCAAAGCGCCTGAGGATCGCCGGGTCCAGGAGGCGAAACGCGTCGCCGAGGTGCCATGCCGGTGCGGCAAGCGCGCTGATGGGGAGCCTGGCGAGGTTTTGGGGCGCTCTTTCGCCCTTCACCCGGCCGTTGCGGCGGCTGCGCACGTACCTGTGCCCCAGCCGACCAATTCGGGCGCAAGGGCGGCCATTCGCAGCAGGT
>NZ_JBFUIU010000739.1:0-4331 GCF_056401695.1 Variovorax sp. P4_D9 | reverse complement strand
GTCCCACACGGCGCTGGCCGCCTGCGACGTGACGCTGATCGCCAGCGGCACCGCGACGCTCGAGGCGGCGCTCTTCAAGCGGCCGATGGTGATCTCCTACCGCGTCAATTCCCTGACCTGGCGCCTGGTGATGCAGCGCAAGCAGTTGCAGCCCTGGGTCGGCCTGCCAAACATCCTGAGCCGCGAGTTCGTGGTGCCCGAAGTGCTCCAGGACGCGGCCACTCCGCAGGCGCTGGCCGAGGCCACGCTGGCCTGGCTCGCCTCGCCGGAGAAGGTTCACGCCTTGCAACAACGTTTTTGCGCGATGCACGCAGAATTGCTGCGCGATACGCCGACACTGTGCGCCGATGCGATCCAGAAAGTTCTTGAAGGCTGAGCAGGCCAGGCTCCTGTGGGACGGCCCGGGCCTGATGGCCGGCGTCGATGAGGCGGGCCGCGGTCCGCTGGCCGGGCCGGTGGTGGCCGCGGCGGTGATCCTCGACGACCAGCGGCCGATCCGCGGCCTAGCCGATTCGAAGACGCTGACCGCGCTGCAGCGCGAGCGCCTGCACGATCAGATCCTCGCCAAGGCGCTGTGCTGCTCGGTCGCGCAGGCCAGCGTCGAGGAGATCGATACCCACAACATCTTGCAGGCGACGATGCTGGCCATGCGCCGCGCGGTCGAGGGCCTGCGGCTGAAGCCGGTCAAGGTGCTGGTCGACGGCAACCGGCTGCCGACGCTCAACGTGCTGGCCGAGGCGATTGTCGGGGGCGATGCGCGGATCAAGGCGATCTCGGCCGCCTCGATCCTGGCCAAGGTGCATCGCGACCGGCTCTGCGAGGACCTGCACGCCGAGTTTCCGCACTACGGCTTCGCGGGCCACAAGGGCTATGGCACGCCCGAACACCTCGAGGCGCTGCTGCGCCATGGGGCCTGCGTGCACCACCGCAAGTCTTTCAGCCCGGTCGCCGCAGCACTGGCGCGGATGGCGAACCCTGAGCAGGAATCGGCGAGCCTCGGCGGAGATCCTTGGTGAGCGCCGAAGAGCTCAGTCACGTCACGTCGARGGACAACCCGCTGCTCAAGGAACTGCGCAAGCTGGCGCATGATCCGGGCGGCTACCGGAAGGCCGGCCGGGTCTGGCTCGAAGGCGATCACCTCTGCCGCGCGGCGCGCGAGCGCGGCGTCCGGCCGGCGGTCGCGGTGTTCGCCGAATCGCTGTGGGCGACGGCGCGCCATGAATGGGCCGATGCGGCACCCAGGACCGTGGTTCTGCCCGATGCGCTGCTGGCGGGCGTCAGCGGGCTCGAATCGCCGGCGCCGATGGGATTCGTCCTCGACCTGCCGGCGCGTCAGAGCGTCGAGCCCTTGGCGCCCACGGTGGTGCTCGACCGCCTGCAGGACGCCGGCAATGTCGGCTCGATCCTGCGCAGCGCCGCCGCCTTCGGCTTCACCCAGGTCATCGCGCTCAAGGGCACGGCGGCGCTGTGGGCGCCCAAGGTGCTGCGCGCCGGAATGGGGGCCCACTTCGGCCTTCGGCTGATCGAAGGGGTCGAGATCGAGGCGCTCGATGCGCTCGAGGTGCCCTGGATCGCCACAAGTTCACACCGCGGCGACTGGCTGCATCGCGCGCGACTGCCGTTTCCCTGTGCCTGGCTGATGGGGCACGAAGGGCAGGGCGTGTCCGCTGCGCTCGAGGCCAGGGCGTCGCGCCACGTCAGGATCGCCCAGCCCGGTGGGGAAGAGTCGCTGAACGTCGCCGCTGCCGCCGCGATCTGCTTGTATGCAAGTGCTGCCGGGGCGGATTCGTAGGCCGCTCACGGCTATAATCAAGGGCTTTCCCGCTCACACCCCGCCCTCAGCGCACGCAAGCCAACTCCTCGACGAAAGTCGCAGCCCATAGTCAGGTTCACGTTTCTTGACGACTTGGGTTCGCTTTGGGCGTCATCCATCCGGAGATCCCAGTGCTTTTGTCTCTCAAGGGAAAATTCCCGCCCGCCATCCTGGCGCTTGCAGACGGCACGGTCTTTCTAGGCAACTCGATCGGCGCCACCGGCGCCACGACCGGCGAAGTGGTGTTCAACACCGCCATGACCGGTTACCAGGAAATCCTGACCGACCCGAGCTATTGCCAACAGATCGTGACCCTCACGTATCCGCACATCGGCAATTACGGCGTCAACGAGGAAGACATCGAGTCCGACAAGATCCATGCCGCCGGCCTGATCATCAAGGACCTGCCGCTGGTGGCGTCGAACTTCCGCCACACCGCCACGCTGAGCGACTACCTGGTGCGCGGCAAGACGGTCGCGATCGCCGACATCGACACCCGCAAGCTGACCCGCCACCTGCGCACGAACGGTGCCCAGAACGGCTGCATCCTCGGCCTGGCCGCAGGTGAGGATGTCAGCCAGGCGCTGATCGACAAGGCCGTGGCCGCCGCCAAGGCAGTGCCAAGCATGGCCGGCCTCGACCTCGCCCGCGTGGTGTCGGTCAAGGAAACCTACGAATGGACCCAGACCGAGTGGAAGCTCGGCTCGGGCTACGGCGTGCAGATCACGCCCAAGTTCCACGTCGTCGCGTTCGACTACGGCGTCAAGAAGAACATCCTGCGCATGATCGCCCAGCGCGGCGCGCGCATCACGGTGGTGCCGGCGCAGACGCCGGCGGCCGACGTGCTCAAGCTGCGTCCCGACGGCATCTTCCTGGCCAACGGCCCGGGCGACCCGGAGCCCTGCGACTACGCGATCGCGGCGGTCAAGGAACTGATCGACACCGGCATCCCGACCTTCGGCATCTGCCTGGGCCACCAGATCATGGCGCTCGCTTCGGGCGCCAAGACTTTCAAGATGAAGTTCGGCCACCACGGCGCCAACCATCCCGTGAAGGACCTGGACAACGGCCGCGTCAGCATCACGAGCCAGAACCACGGCTTCGCGGTCGACGAGAAGAGCCTGCCGGCCAATCTGCGCCCGACGCACATCAGCCTGTTCGACAACACGCTGCAGGGCCTGGCCCGCACCGACAAGCCCGCGTTCTGCTTTCAGGGCCACCCCGAGGCCTCGCCCGGCCCGCATGACATCGGCTACCTGTTCGACCGCTTCACGGCACTCATGCAAAGTCACAAAGAAGGACAGAAGAATGCCTAAGCGCACAGATCTGAAGAGCATCCTCATCATCGGCGCCGGCCCGATCATCATCGGCCAGGCCTGCGAGTTCGACTACTCCGGCGTGCAGGCCTGCAAGGCGCTGCGCGAGGAGGGCTACAAGGTCATCCTGATCAACAGCAATCCGGCGACGATCATGACCGACCCGGCCACGGCCGACGTCATTTACATCGAGCCGATCACCTGGCAGACGGTCGAGAAGATCATCGCCAAGGAACGTCCCGACGCGATCCTGCCGACCATGGGCGGCCAGACCGCGCTCAACTGCGCGCTCGACCYGTGGCGCAACGGCGTGCTCGACAAGTACAAGGTCGAGCTGATCGGCGCCACGCCCGAAGCCATCGACAAGGCCGAGGACCGCCTCAAGTTCAAGGACGCGATGACCAAGATCGGCCTCGGCTCCGCGCGTTCGGGCATCGCTCACTCGCTCGACGAGGCCTGGGCCGTGCAAAAGACCGTTGGCTTCCCGGTCGTGATCCGCCCCAGCTTCACGCTCGGCGGCACCGGCGGCGGCATTGCCTACAACCCCGAAGAGTTCGACACCATCTGCAAGCGCGGCCTCGAAGCATCCCCGACCAACGAGCTGCTGATCGAAGAGTCGCTGCTCGGCTGGAAAGAGTACGAGATGGAGGTCGTGCGCGACAAGGCCGACAACTGCATCATCGTCTGCTCGATCGAGAATCTCGACCCGATGGGCGTGCACACCGGCGACTCGATCACCGTGGCGCCCGCGCAGACCCTGTCCGACAAGGAATACCAGATTCTCCGCAACGCCTCGCTGGCCGTGCTGCGCGAGATCGGTGTCGACACCGGCGGCTCGAACGTGCAGTTCTCGATCAATCCGAAGGACGGCCGGATGGTCGTGATCGAGATGAACCCGCGCGTGTCGCGTTCGTCGGCACTGGCCTCGAAGGCGACCGGCTTCCCGATCGCCAAGGTGGCGGCCAAGCTGGCGGTCGGCTACACGCTCGACGAACTGCGAAACGAGATCACTGGCGGCGCCACGCCCGCGAGCTTCGAGCCCAGCATCGACTACGTGGTCACCAAGATCCCGCGCTTCGCCTTCGAGAAATTCCCGCAGGCCGATTCGCGCCTGACGACGCAGATGAAGTCGGTCGGTGAGGTGATGGCCATGGGCCGCACCTTCCAGGAGTCGTTCCAGAAGGCCCTGCGCGGGCTGGAAG
>NZ_JBFUIU010000738.1:0-4333 GCF_056401695.1 Variovorax sp. P4_D9 | reverse complement strand
GTGCTGCCCGTGCTGGCGCCGGACGGCGCCACCGGCATGGGCATGCGGCGCCAGATGGCGCTGCTGGCGGGCTTCCTGGCGCGCGGGCTGCCGCGCCTGCGCTGGCTGCTCTCGGGCCTCGGCGTGGCGGCGCTGGGCCTGGTGCTGTGGCAGGGCGGTTACCTGTGGCGCGCCGACCTGGGCGCGATGAGCCCGGTGCCCAAGGCCATGCAGGCGCTCGATGCCGAACTGCGCGAGGACATCGGCGCCAGCGACGGCGGCACGCTGATCGTGGTCCGCGGCGCCGACGTCCAGGCCAGCCTGCTCAGCACCGAGGCGGCAGGCCAGCGCCTCGATGCCTTGGTCGACAAGGGCGAGCTGGCCGGCTTCGAGATCGTCACCCGCGTGCTGCCGAGCGAAGCGGCGCAGGCGGCGCGCATCGCGAGCCTGCCCGACGCCGTGACCCTGCGCAGCCGCCTCGTCGAGGCCACCCGGGGCCTGCCGCTTTCGGCTTCGCGACTCGAGCCTTTCATTGCCGATGTCCAGACCGCCCGGGCGCAGCCGACGATCCGGCGCGCCGACCTGCACGGAACGCCGCTGGACGCGGTGGTCGGTGCGCTGATGTTTGAGCGCGCCGGTGGCGGGTGGTCGACGCTGATCTCGCTGCATCCCGGGGCCGGCTTCGACGCCAAACGGCTGTCCGCGGCGCTCGACGGCCTGTCCGACGTCCAGGTCGTCAACGTCGGCGACGAGTTGTCCGGACTCTACAGGCGCTACCTGCGCGAGGCTTTCATGCAGGTCATGCTGGGGGCCCTGGCGGTGCTGCTGCTGCTGGCCCTCTGGCTGCGATCGGGGCGCCGCCTGCTGGCCGTCTGCCAGCCGCTGGTGGTGGCCGTGGTGCTCACGCTCGGCGGCATGGCGGCCCTGCACGTGCCGCTCGGAATCCTGCATCTGGTCGGACTGCTGCTGATCGTGGCGGTCGGATCGAACTACGCGCTGTTCTTCGATCAATTGCGCGAGACCGGGCGCGCCGACGAGGACACGCTGGCTTCCCTGATGCTGGCCAACCTGACGACTGTGGTGTCCTTCACCTTGATCGCGATTTCCGATATCCCGGCCCTGTCCTCGATTGGCCGCGTGGTGGCGCCGGGCGCTTTGCTGGCGCTGCTGTTGTCGGCGGCTTTCGCGCGCGCGGCGGCACCGGCGGGAGGAGACCGTCGCTGATGGGAAAATCCGGCACCATGACTTCCGTCGTTCCCGTCCTTCGTTCCGGATCCTGGCCCTGGCCGCCGCTGGTGCGTGCCAGCGTCAGCTGGCACCTGCTGGCCCTCGGCGCCGCCTTGGCCGTGCCCGGGGCCATCCCCTGGGCCATCGCCGCTGTGGTGCTCAACCACGTGCTGATTGCCGCCGCGGGCCTGGCGCCGCGCAGCAGCCTGCTGGGGCCGAACCTGACACGGCTGCCGCCGGCCGCCGAGGCGCGGCGCGAGATCGCGATCACGATCGACGATGGTCCCGATCCGGACGTCACGCCGCAGGTGCTCGACCTGCTCGACGCCCACCGCCAGCGGGCCACCTTCTTCTGCATCGCCGAGCGGGTGGCCGCGCATCCGGCGCTGGCGCGCGAGATCGTGGCCCGCGGCCACAGCATCCAGAACCACACGGCACGGCATCGCCACAACTTCTCGCTGCTCGGGCCGCGCGGCTTCGAGGCGGAGATCGCACGCGCCCAGCAGCTGCTGTTCGATGTCACCGGCGAGCGAGCGAGCTGCTTCCGAGCACCGGCCGGTTTGCGCAACCCCTTCCTGGCACCGGTGCTGCATCGGCTGGGCCTGTCCCTGGTGAGCTGGACGCGGCGCGGTTTCGACACCCGCGAGCGCAGCGCCGCCACCGTGCTGGCGCGGCTCACGCGCGACCTAAAGGCCGGCGACATCCTGCTGCTGCACGACGGCCATGCCGCGCGAACCGACAGCGGCCACGCCGTGGTGCTGGAGGTCTTGCCGGCGCTGCTGGCGCGCGTCCGGGCCGACGGCCTGCGCGCCGTCACGCTGCCCGAGGCCCTGGCCGCATGACAGGCTCCGTGTCCACGGACGCCGCATGGCGTCAGATCCACGCCCACGCGACCGCGCCGTATCGCAAGGCCGGCAGGTTCGCATGGCACTTCGCGCGCGGCAAGCTGGGGCGCGATCCGGTCTTTCGCGGACTGATCGAACGCGGCCTGATCGGCGGGCATCGGCGCCGAGTGGTCGACATCGGCTGCGGGCAGGGTCTGTTCGCGAGTCTTCTGGCGACGCTCGAGACAATGCAGTCGCGGCCCGGCGCATGGCCCGCATCCTGGGGCGCGGCGCCGGCCTCGGTCCGCTACACCGGCATCGAGCTGATGCCGAAGGACGTGGCGCGCGCCCAGGCCTCGATCGGGCACCTGCAGTCGGCTCCGGAGTTCGTCTGTGCCGACATGTGCAAGGCCGAGCTGCCGCCCAGCGACCTGGTTGTAATCCTTGACGTCCTCCACTATGTCGACCTCGACGCGCAAGAGGGCGTGCTGCGCCGCGTGCGCGAGGCCCTGCAGCCGGGCGGTCGCCTGCTGCTGCGCATCGGCGACGCCGCCAGCCGCCGCGGCTTCGCGATCAGCCAGTGGGTCGACCGCACCGTGACCCGGATTCGCGGCCATCGCGTGTCGCCGACCTGGGGCCGACCGCTCGACGACTGGATGGCGCTGCTGGAGCGCCTGGGATTCACGGTCCGCAGCATTCCGATGAGTGCGGGCACGCCCTTCGCCAACGTGCTGCTGGTGGCCGATATCAAGGAAGCCGAATGACTGCACCCCAGACCCTCGACCGCGCCGGCATCGCCCGGCGCATTCCCCACAGCGGCACCATGTGCCTGCTCGACCGGCTCGCCTCGTGGGACGAGCAGGCGATCCATTGCACGACCACCACGCATGCGCATCCGGACAACCCGCTGCGCACCGCCTCGGGACTGATGTCGCCCAACCTAATCGAATACGCGGCGCAGGCGATGGCGCTGCACGGGGGCTTGCTGGCGCCGGAGGGCAGCGAGCCCTCGGCCGGTTTCCTGGCCAGCGTCCGCAACGTGCGGCTGAGCGTGGAGCGCGTCGACGATATCGACGGCGAGCTGCACGTGCACGCCCAGCGGCTCACTGGCGATGTGAACCAGATCCTCTATCAATTCGCAGTCAAGGATGCTGCCGGCCGCGCCCTGGCTGAAGGCCGCGCCGTCGTCGTCCTGAACACCCCGCTCGCCATGGAAAGCAACGCATGAGTCTCACCGGAAAACGCGCCCTGATCACCGGCGCCAGCGGCGCCCTGGGCGCGGCGATCGCCCAGCGCCTGGCGCGCGATGGCGCCACCGTGCTGCTGCACGCCAACTCGCGGCCCGAGTCGATCGAGCAACTGGCCGCGACCATCGCCGCGGCCGGCGGCAAGGCCGAATGCGTGGTCTTCGACCTGCGCAGCGACGAGGCGGCGCAGGCGGCCTGTCAGCGTCTGCTCGAGGGCGGGCCGGTGCAGGTCATCGTCAACAACGCCGGCGTGCACGATGACGCGGTGCTGCCGGGGATGCGGCCCGAGCAGTGGCACAAGGTGATCGATGTCTCGCTCAACGGCTTCTTCCGCGTGACGCAGCCGCTGCTGCTGCCCATGCTGCGCACGCGCTGGGGACGCATTCTCAACATCTCGTCGGTGGCTTCGCTGACCGGCAACCGCGGGCAGGTCAACTACGCGGCCGCGAAGGGGGCGCTCAACAGCGCGACCAAGGCGCTGTCGCTCGAAGTCGCGGCGCGCGGCGTGACCGTCAATGCGATCGCGCCGGGGATCATCGCTTCGCCGATGGCGGATGGGGTGTTCGACACCGCAATGATCAACCAGATGGTGCCTGCGAAGCGCGCCGGGACGCCTGAGGAAGTCGCTTCGTTGGCCGGATTCCTGGCGAGTGACGAGGCGGCTTACATCACGGGGCAGGTGATTTCGATCAATGGCGGGATGATCTAGCTCTAGCCGCCGCCGCCGCGCGCGCCCTCAACTCAAATCACGATTGAAACGGCGGCGCCCCCCGCAGCTTGCGAATCACCAACCCAGGCACGCGCAGCACGAACTCCACCATCAGCCGCGTGTGCATCCAGGTCAGCAGCAGGTTRTCGCGCCCGTAGCGGAAGTGCGAGACCCCGCCTTCCTCCGCCGTCAGGTACTTCACCGGCGCATCGATGTTGACCGGCTTGACGCCTCGCCAGGCCAGGCGCACGACAGCCTCGGTGTCGAAGTCGAAGCGCCGCATCCACGGTTGCCGCGCCATGACCGAGATCAGGTCCGCCACCGGGTACACGCGAAAACCGTAGAGC
>NZ_JBFUIU010000737.1:0-4336 GCF_056401695.1 Variovorax sp. P4_D9 | reverse complement strand
ATATCCATGGCGTGGATTCTATGTATATCGCCAATCCACTTCATTGATGGAAACCGACTGCCTAGACTGCGACCTTGAACAAGCCGCATGCGAAGGTCGCCGGCGCAAGATGGAGACACGATGGTCGATCGAACGAGCCCGCCGCACGCGGCCGGCAACCAGCGCCTGCGCTGCGCCTGCGGCGTCGACGTGCACGCCCATTTGGTGCCCGAGCACTTCCCCGCCTACCTCGGCAGCAGGATGCCGGCCGACTGGCCGTCGACTGTGGCTGCGCCGAGCGCGGGCGGCCTGTGCCACCGGCAGGTGATGATCTCGGGCAAGAACTACCGCACTGTCTCCGAGAAGTGCTGGAGCGTCTCGCATCGCCTGGCCGACCTGCCCAGCATGGGCCTCGCGCACCAGGCCATCTCGCCGATGCCCGAGTTGCTGTCGTATTGGATGGGCGCCGCCGATGCGGCGCAACTGCTGCGCTACCTCAACGAGCAGATCGCCGCGATGGTGACCGAGTCGAACGGCGCACTGATCGGTATGGGCGCGGTGCCGCTGCAGGACATCGACCGCGCCATCGCGGAGCTGCGGCACGTCATCGAGACGCTGGGCTTCGCCGGCGTCGAGATCGGCAGCAACGTCAACGGCGTGCCGATCGGGGATCCGCGCTTCGATCCTTTTTTCGAGGCCTGCGAAGCGCTCGATGCCGCCGTCTTCGTGCATGCGCTCAAGCCCACCGGCATGGACCGGCTGGTCGGCCCGGCACCGCTGCAGCAGGTGCTGGCCTATCCGACCGACATTGGCCTGGCGGCCGCCTCGGTGATCACGGGCAACCTGCTGCTGCGCCGGCCACGCCTGCGCATCGCGTTCAGCCACGGCGGCGGCACGCTGGCGATGCTGCTGCCGCGGCTGCAGAAGGGCTGGTCGGTGTTTCCGGCGCTCAGGGAGCAGGTTCAGGCCTCGCCGCTCGAGCAGGCGCGCCGGCTCTACCTCGACACGCTGGTCTTCGATCCGGCCACGCTGGTCCACCTGGTGCGGCAGTTCGGCGCCTCGCAGCTGCTGCTCGGCACCGACTATCCGTTCAACTTCCATGAATCCGCACCGCTGGCGCAACTCGACGAGGCCGGACTCGATGCCGTGCAGCGCCAACAACTGACCGAGGGCAACGCACGGCGCTTCCTGGCCCGCGCGTTTCCCGTCCACACCGAGGAATCCGCATGAGTTCACCCTGGATCGCCGGCCTGCGAAGCGTGGCGCTGAATGTGCCCGACCTGGCACGCGCCGAAGCCTTCTACACGCAGGTCTGGCACCTGGACGTGGCGGCGCGCACGCCCGACGCCCTCTATCTGCGCGGCACCGGTGCCGATCACCATCTGCTGGCGCTGCACCGCGGCGGCCCGTCGGYCGAGATCCGGCAGGTGACCCTGCGCGCGCGCAGCGCCGAAGCGCTCGACGAGATCGCAGCGGCGACGGTGCGGGCCGGCGGACGCATCGACGTTGCGCCCGGCCCGGTCGAGGCGCCGGGCGGAGGCATCGGCCTGACGCTGCGCGACCCCGACGGGCGCCTGYTGCAGGTCGTCCATGGCGATGCGCAGCATGCCGATGCCCACGAGGCGAAGGATCGCCCGGTGCGGCTCGCGCACGTGGTGCTCAACAGCCATGACCTCGCCTCAACCCAGCGCTTCTTCGAGCAGGCGCTCGGCTTCGCGCTGGCCGACCGGACCCGGATCATGGCCTTCCTGAACTGCGCCGCCGACCACCACAGCGTGGCGCTCGGCGACGCCGACAACGACGCGCTGAACCACATCGCCTTCCTGATGCCCGACCTCGAATCCGTGATGCGCGGCGGCGGCCGCATGCGCGACGCCGGCCACGAGATCGAGTGGGGTCCGGGCCGGCACGGACCGGGCGACAACGCCTTCAACTACTTCATCGGCCCCTTCGGCGAAGTCATCGAGTACACGGCCGAGGTCGAGCAGATCGACGACAGCCATGTCGCCGGTGGCCCCGACGACTGGAAGTGGCCCGCCGGCCGCGTCGACCAGTGGGGCATCTCGCAACCGCCGTCGGCGCGCCTCAAGCAGGCGCAGCGACAAGTCTTCTTCATCCGTCCTTCCGAACCTGGAGCCTCATGAAATTCACGACCTTCCTGCACAACGACGAACCACGCCTGGGCCTAGTCGACGGCGATGCCGTCATCGACCTGAACGCCGCCCAGCCGCAGGTTCCGGCCAGCCTTCGGGGCGCGCTGGCCGCGGGCGTCGACCTCGGCGCCACGGCCCAGGCCGCGCTCGCCTCCGCGGCACCGCGGCTACCGCTGGCCGGGCTGCGCTTCGCGCCCCTGGTGCCGGAGCCCGGCAAGATCATCTGCCTGGGCCTCAACTATTTCGATCACGCGAAAGAAGGCGGCCGCGAGAAGCCGGAGTACCCGTGGTTCTTCTTGCGCGGCGCGAGCTCGCTGGTGGCGCACGGCGCGCCGGGCATCCTGCCGAAGGTCTCGGCCAAGTTCGACTACGAGGCCGAACTGGCGCTGGTGATCGGCCGGCGCGTGCCGCGCCACGTCTCGCAGGACGATGCACCCGGCTATGTCTTCGGCTACACCTGCTTCAACGACATGTCGGTGCGCGACTACCAGAAGCGCACGCCGCAATGGACCATCGGCAAGAACTTCGACGGCACCGGCGGCTTCGGGCCCGTGCTGGTGACGGCCGACGAGCTGCCGTCGGCGGCCAGCGGCCTCAAGATCCAGGGTCGGCTCAACGGCGAGCTCATGCAGAGCGCCAATACGACCGACATGATCTGGGGCGTGGCCGAGACCATCGCGCTGCTGAGCGACGTGCTGACACTGGAGCCCGGCGACGTCATCGTGATGGGCACGCCTGCCGGCGTCGGGCAGGCGCGCACGCCACCGGTCTGGATGAAGGCCGGCGACCGTTTCGAGGTCGAGATCGAGCGCATCGGCACGCTCGCGAACCCGATCCGCGCCGAGGACTGAGCCCATGGCGTCCATTGAACAACGCGAGGTCTTCGACGTCGCGGTGGTCGGCTTCGGCCCGACGGGCGCCGTGGCGGCGGGCTTGCTCGCCGGCATGGGCTTGCGCGTGCATGTCTGCGACCGCGCGCGCGAGGTCTACGACAAGCCGCGCGCGATCGCCATCGATCACGAGGTGCTGCGCGTGTTCCAGCAACTGGGCGTGATGGAGCAGGTGGCGCGCTTCGTGGAGCCCTTCACGCCGTCGGCGTACTACGGCGTCGATGGCCAGCTGATCAAGCGCCTGACGATGATCGAGGCGCCCTACCCGCTGGGCTACACACCGTCGAACGTGTTCACCCAGCCGCCGGTGGAGGCGATCCTGCGCGAGCACGTGACGCGCTCGGACTGCACCCGCGTCGATCTCGGCAGCACGGTGGTCGCGCTCGAACAGGACGCCGACGGCGTGACGCTGCAGTTGCGCCGCGACGACGGCGGACGCGAGAGCGTCCGGGCCCGCTACGTCGTGGCTTGCGACGGCGCATCCAGCACCGTGCGGGATCTGGTCGGCATCACGCTGGAAGACTTGGCCTTCGACGAGCCCTGGCTGGTGGTCGACGTGCTCGCCAATGCGCAGGGCCTTGCCAAGCTGCCCGCCACCAGCGTCCAGTACTGCGAGCCTGATCGCCCCTGCACGATGGTGATCGGGCCGGGCAATCATCGGCGCTGGGAGATCTCGCTGAAGCCGGGCGAGGACCCGCAGCAGGTCATCGAGCCGGACCAGACCTGGAAATTGCTGGCTCGCTGGCTCGGCCCCGAGGACGGCGAGCTCTGGCGCCAGGCCAGCTATCGCTTCCATGCGCTGGTCGCCGAGCGCTGGCGCATCGGGCGGGTCTTCGTTGCCGGCGATGCGGCGCATCAGCAGCCGCCGTTCCTGGGCCAGGGCATGTGTCAGGGCGTGCGCGATGCGGCCAACCTGGCCTGGAAGCTCGCGGCGGTGCTCAAGGGCCAGGTCCGCGGTGGGGCGGCGGAGGCCCTGCTGGACTCCTACGGCGACGAACGCGAGCAGCACGTGCGCTCGCTCACCGGCCGCATCAAGGACATCGGCAGCGTGATCGGCGAACGCGACCCGGCCCGTGCGCGCGAGCGGGATGCCCGCATGCTGGCCGAATGCGGCGGCGTGGTGCGCGACATGCCGCGGCAGGACGTGCTGCCCCGCCTCGAGACCGGCCTGCTGTCGCCGCGGCCTCACGCGGCCAACGGGACGCTTTTTCCGCAGCCGTGGATCGCCCGCGACGGCGGGCGCGCGCGCTTCGATGCCCTGGCGGGCGACGGCTGGTGGCTGGTGCTCGACCAGGGCTTCGACCCGGGCCCGGT
>NZ_JBFUIU010000736.1:0-4350 GCF_056401695.1 Variovorax sp. P4_D9 | reverse complement strand
CGCCGACAGCGGCAGCCGTGTCACTTACACCATGTACCTCGATCCGGTAGCGCCGTTACGGCCGATCATGAAATTGATGAGGGGGCCGATGCGCAAGCAGCTCAACGGGGGCATGCGGGCCCTTGCCGCCCGGGCCGAGGGGCGCTGAACGTCCCCGGCGCGAGAGGGAGCAAACTGGTTTCGAGCGCCACCCATCCGCGGTCCATCATCGCCCGGTGAAGCATCGCGCCGTTCTTCGCGATGCGGTGGGTCAGCGATGCGAATGGGCATGTTGCGATCCTCATGGTGGGTGGAAGACCAACTTAGGCCAGCCCGCAGCGTCCTCCAAGCGATTTGTGTGGCTTCGCCCTTGCGGCAGTGAATTTCTGCTGCCGGAGAACGGACTGTCGCCAATACCTGCTTCTGGYCGACAACGGGCCTCGAAGCTTACCTTCGCCCGGACGCGTTCACGAGCAGTTCAACTTGTTCAAGCCTGCAAGGTCTTGCCCGCTTCGGCGGGCTTTTTCATGGGCGTGACGAGGCCTTTGGCTTGCCGCACGCAGAACTGCTCAACGGCTCCAGCCATTCCAGCGCGGCCCGTGCCGGCGCCATCGATCGCAAGCGCTCGTCGCGCCACAGATCGGCCGCCACCTCGTCGAGTTGATCGGGGTCCACC
Organism: Variovorax sp. P4_D9; assembly: GCF_056401695.1. Taxonomy (NCBI): domain Bacteria; kingdom Pseudomonadati; phylum Pseudomonadota; class Betaproteobacteria; order Burkholderiales; family Comamonadaceae; genus Variovorax; species Variovorax sp. P4_D9. The sequence continues at coordinate 3,695 of NZ_JBFUIU010000736.1, read as the reverse complement.
GCCCGTCATTGGCGCTGCAGCTGGTGGGCGCTAAAGCAATCCAGTCGTCGCGTTCCATCGCACAAGCTTAGCAAAATACTGGACACTTATCCAGTGTATTGTGTCGTCTACCAGCTCCGCCAACGCGGCGAAAAGCTCCCGCCTGACATCGTCCGGCAGCGCCCGGTCGAGGGCTATCTCGTGTTCGACAGACGCGGAGGATGGCCTATGCACGACGCCAAGCTGTTCGACAAGCGCGGATCAACGAGGGAGATCCTCCCGGCGCTGCAGCACGCAAGCCTGGTCAAGGTCGACAACGGAATCATGCTCAGGGGCTTAGAGGACGCGGGCTACCAGAAGCACCACCAACAGGCTTGGTGGGTACTGCCGGGGCTAATGGATGACACGACGATCAAGTCTTGAGCGGTAGGATCGCTCGATGGAAAACGAAGACGACGACCGCGCGGGCGAATGCCCGTACGCGGACCAAAGCCATGAGCGCGAATTCTCAGCGGCCTGATCGGCAATTTGATATTTGCGCTCTCCAGATCGCGGGACTATGTTTAGCCGACATGGCTTTTCGAGCGGCGCCCTTGGCTCGCGTGGGACGCAGCGCCATTCGGGTCATGCGGCGGCCGGAACGCGGACGAGCGTGCGCAGGGTGATCGTCTCGGCCGGGTTCCCGGCTTCGGTGCTTCCAACTCACAACTGATGGTTGTGCAGGAGAGCGAAATGCTTGGCGAAAAGATCGGCGAAGGCAAGGGCAAGGTCACGGCGCAGCGGGTGCTTCCCAATCCGGGTGGCGGCCCAAGGATGGAAACGTCATTTCAGGGTGGCGGGTCGCTCCTGGGCGTGACCGAAACTGAGACCGGCACGTACACCGCGACGGCTCGGCCTGATGGCTCCTTGGTTGGAGACGGACAGGGCATCGTCATGAGTAAGGATGGCGACGTCCTAACCTGGACTGGCCAAGGTCTGGGCGCGATGAAGAAAGACGGTGCCGTGAGCTACCGCGGCGCCCTGTACTGCCAGAGCGCTTCCCCCAAATGGTCGCGCCTGAACAGTGTGGTGGTGGTATTCGAATATGAGGTCGATGCCCAAGGCAACACGAGCGCCCAGCTCTTCGAGTGGAAGTAGCACTGGCTCGCTTCGAGGGTCAGGGCTTCGGAAGCCTACTTCCCACCGGCAGGCTGTAGTCCGTCGGGAGCCACCTGACCCACTGGTCGCAGTTGGCCGAAATTGGGCGCGAGGATAATGGCCAGTTCTGGCCGATCTGAGTCATAGATCGGCCCGCGGCGAAGGCGGGAGCGGCCGCGGGCCTGCTCGGGCAGAGTGGTCGCGCCCGTAGGATCGGCCTCATGAACCATTGCTTATGTGCGCCAGTAGGTCCGCAAGACAAACGGCACTCGAAGGTGCCGCTTGCTGCCTACAGAACGCCTGCCGTGGTGCGGTTTTCCTGATCGTTGGCTTACCCGCAGGTTACGCAAGCGCCCGGTCACGCCGGGCGCGCGGACCGATCTTGTCGCGCGGATCAGCCTGCCGCTGGTCGCGTTGCTGTCCAATCCTGAGAGCTCGACAGTGGGTCTGTCACTTCGGATCGCCGCACGCCGCCAGGAGGATCATCGGAAGAAGCGATCGCTGCACGTCGTGAATCCACAATGCGCAGCAGGTGCGAGGCGAGAACGACCATTTCCTGCGCTTCCTCGGCATCTATTTGCAAGCGCCGGTGCGAGTGGGGGTTCTTGTACGACCCGATCGCGCCAGCGAACATGGCCTGCAGAGCCTCGCGCTCAGCCATGTGCTGCTGCATATCCGTCAATGGCCCTGTGTTCGGGTTGAAAGCCTTGCGCATCAGGTCCGCGCCGAGGTCGGCGGGGGTGTACCCACCGACCTCACGCACCGCAATTTCGACCTCGCGAAAGGAATGGAACACCGCCGTATCGAACTCGCGGCGCAGGAGCATCAGCCATACCCGGTCGGCGATAGCCGAATGCAGCAACGCTTTCGGAAAATCAGCGGCTCTGCGAAAGGAGGTGAAGCCCGGGCCGTCTTTGATTGCTTCGGCCCTACGACTGAGGACTACGAAGCCATTGCGCTGCTCAGACGGTACCAGGAGCCCGCTACGCATGAGCCAGTCCCAGCCTTCGCTCAGCGCGTTGCGAATCGCGCCTAGGACGTTGGCGGGATATGGTGAAAGCGCTTCGCTGTGGTACGTCCAATCATGTGGATTGAAAAAAAGTCGCAATGGGTCGCGTGCCGCGCGTGCTTCCTCGCCTCAGGGCCCCTCTTCGGGCGGATCCTCAAGAACGGGGAAGCTCGGCTCCGACGGGCTCTCGGGGACGGTAGTTCGGGACATCGTGAAGGCGCGGTGCGCCCTGGGCCGGCGTGGGAGAGGATTTCTCGGCGCATTCGCTGCGCTCAGGCTTCGTGACCGAGGCCGGTGGATGTCGCCGTCGGCCCAGTAGTGCAGCGAGCGCTTGGTGAGCTGGCTGGGGGGAACATCATCGAAGCACGCATGCGTCGACCACGCCTCGCGCACCCAAAGCCGTTCGCCTGGCCTGTCGTACGGGCAGCGCCGCTCGCTCACGTGCCACCAGCCCGGGCCCGTGTCGTCTTGAAGCCAGCCTTCGCGCTCGCTGCCCAGGCCCTCGTACCAAGAGCAGCCGCGCGGCAACTTGAACACCCGCCGCGTCTGGGTCTTGCTCCCGTCGAGCAGTGCGCGCACCATTGGGGGCGCTGAACAGAATCGGGCGCTCAGTCATACTGAGGCTCCCAAGCACAGGAGGCTGGCGTGGCAACAGTTCCGATGGTCGTGGCCGTGAGGTGCAATGCTTGGGGCGACGTCCTGGAAGTTCGGCGAGGCATAGTAGACACCGCCAAGAATGCCTGGACACCGAACGGTTCTCCGGTTCCGGTTCACGTCATCGAGATCGTGAACGCGATCATGGCCGGGGATGCAGTGTGGTCGCGCTTGCCGCACGGGGCGCCCGGCCCGGTGTTCAAGGTGGTGGTCGCACGCGGAGGACATGGCGTCGAGACGATCGAGTTGGACGATCCCGAGCTCACGGTGGCTGATCTGGCGCAGTTTTGACGTCATCACGGCAACCCATTCGCAATTGGCGCCGATGGACATGCCAAAGCGCGAGTGATGGAGCTGGAGAGGGAGAAGATCAAGCGCGTCTTGCCGCCGTCGAGGTCGAGCAGAGCGCGCACCATCGGCGCGCCTGAAAAGGATGGGCGCTCATTAGCGTCGCAGCCGATCTCGGCGTTCGCACTATCGCTGACGTGGGCGCTCATCGTTCCGGTAATCATGTGGCGGCCTTCCTGCTAGCGTGAAGTGTATGGAGACGTTGAAAAAGCGCTTCAAATACAAGGGGCACGATGTGGTGATCACGACCACTCGCTATGGAGAGGTGTGGACCTGGTCCACTCGCAAAGACGACGTGTGGACCTGGCGTTACGCGATTGGTGGCCTGCAGGCGTTCGCAGCTGTAAGTCTTGGCCATTGGACGGAGGCCGCAGCTGTCATGGAGGCGACCGCTGACGCGAAAAAACGCATCGATGAGATGCACTAGGCGCCTTGCCCTCACTACTGTGGCTCCAACGAAAAGGAGGCGAATGTGGAAAAGCCCAAGAAGTCGAGGGCCGAGCTGAAATCCATCATCGAGAGCCGACTGATTGAGCTGACCGGCAAGATGCGCATGCCGCCTTTGCAT
>NZ_JBFUIU010000735.1:0-4375 GCF_056401695.1 Variovorax sp. P4_D9 | reverse complement strand
GCCCAGGGGTTGCACCGTCGGCAGCGCGGCCAGCGGCAGCGCCGGCGGCGGTGCCCCGGCGGGCAGGCACAGCGGGCAGTCGAGATGACCGRCGGCGGGTGCCTGGGCGCCGTCGTCGATCAGGACCACCAGCATGCTGGCGCCGGCGGCCGAGCAGACGATTTCCATCGCCTTCGGCTGCACCAGCGGGGCGGCCACCGCGACGCCGAGCGACAGCGCGAACCATGCCAGCACGAAGCTGGCGAGGAGGCGGGCGCGGCGAAGAGCGGGCATGGGGGCGATTATGTGGGTTCTCAGCGTGACGGCGGGTCGACCGGCACCACGGTGGTCGAGCGCTGCGAGCGCACCGTCTCGGTCGCGCCCGGCACCGGCTCGCCGGCTGGCGTGACCACCGTGGCACGGCGGTCGGGTGTGCGCGTGGTCACGTTGGCGGGCGGGCCGCCGCGCGCGCGGTCCAGCGCGGCACCGGCGTCGCGTACGCAGGCGTCGCGCTCGGGTGCGGGCAGCTTGCCGCTGTTGCAGACGGCGAGCTGCCGCTGATGGCGCTCCTGGGCCTGCTGCAGATCGGTCGGCGTCTGGGCGGCGGCGCCGAGCGCGGTGGCCAGCAGCGCACCGCACATCGCGGCACGGAAAACGGATCGAGTCATGGTGTGGCTCCGTCGGGGGGACGGAGGAGAGTCTATCCCGCGCCGTGAACCGCGTCCGGCTTCGCCTCGGGCGCCGCCGGCTTGCCGCGCAGGCGACGCACGGTGCGCCGGATCCAGCCCTCGACGTCGTCGACATAGGTGAACACCGCGGGCACCACCAGCAGGCTCAGCACCGTCGAAGTGATCAGCCCGCCGATCACCGCCATCGCCATCGGCGAGCGGAAGCTCGAGTCGGCGGTACCGAGTCCAACCGCGATCGGCAGCATGCCGGCGCCCATCGCCAGCGTGGTCATGATGATCGGCCGGGCCCGCTTGTGGCAGGCATCGCGCAGCGCGTCCCAGCGCGACAGACCACGGTCACGGCGGGCGACGATCGCGTACTCCACCAGCAGGATCGAGTTCTTGGTCGCGATGCCCATCAGCATGATGAGCCCGATCAGCGAGGGCATCGACAGCGCCTTCTGGCCGATCAGCAGGCCGACGAAGGCGCCGCCGAGCGCCAGCGGCAGCGCGCAAAGAATCGTGATCGGATGCAGGAAGTCCTTGAACAGCAACACAAGCACGATGTAGATGCACAGCACGCCGGTCAGCATCGCCAGGCCGAAGCTCGCGAACAGCTCGGTCATGACCTCGGCGTCGCCGACCTCGGCCACGCGCACGCCCGGGGGCAGGCCGCGGATCGAGGGCAGGTTCATGGCCGCCTCCTTGGCGTCGCCGAGGCCGACGCCCGACAGCTCGATCTCGAAGTTGACGTTGCGCGTACGGTCGTAGCGGTCGATCACGGCCGGGCCGCCCTCGACCGTGAGCGCGGCCACCTGGCCCAGCATCACCGGGCCGCGCGTGCCGGGCACCGCCAGACGTTCGAGCAGGGCGAGGTTCTGGCGCGCAGAATCCTCCAGCTTGACCACGATCGGCACCTGCCGCTGTGCCAGGTTGAGCTTGGGCAAGTTCTGGTCGTAGTCGCCGAGGGTGGCGACGCGCAGCGTCTCGGCGATCGCCGAGCTCGTGACGCCGAGATCGGCGGCGCGCGCGAAGTCGGGCCGGACCGCGATCTCGGGCCGGATCAGGCTGGCGGTGGAGGTGATGTTGCCGAGGCCCGGGATGGTGCGCAGGTCGCGCTCCACCGCGCGGGCCGCGGTTGTCAAGGCGGCCGGGTCGTCGCCGCTCAGCGCCAGGATGTATTTCTCGCCCGAGCCGCCGAGGCCGACCGTGCTGCGCACGCCGGGCAGCGATTCGAGCGCGGCCCGGATCTGATTCTCGATCACCTGCTTGCGCGGCCGGTCGCCGCGCGAATCGAGCTGGATCGTCAGCGTGGCCTTGCGCGTCTCGGGCGTGCCGAAATTGGCGAACGGGTCGCCGCCCGCGCTGCCGCCGCCGACCGTGGTGTAGACGCTGCGCACGTGGTTGATCGCCATCACGCGCCGGCGCGTCTCCTCGGCCGCCGCGGTGGTCTGGGCCAGCGTGGCGCCGGGTGCCAGCGACAGGTAGACCTGGGTCTGCGAGTTGTCGTCGGGCGGGATGAAGCCGGTCTTGAGCAGCGGGATCATCGCCACTGAGCCGAAGAAGAACAGGGTGGCCAGCACCATGGTCGTGAAGCGGTGCTTCAGGCACCACTCGGCCATCCGCATGTAGATCACGAGCCAGCGCGGCTCCTTCTCGGCGCCGACGATCGGCTTCAGGATGTACGCCGCCATCATCGGCGTCAGCATCCGCGCCACCACCAGCGAGGCGAACACCGCGAGCGCGGCGGTCCAGCCGAACTGCTTGAAGAACTTGCCGGCCACGCCGCTCATGAAGGCGGTCGGCAGGAACACCGCGATCAAGGTGAAGGTGGTGGCGATCACCGCCAGCCCGATCTCGTCGGCTGCTTCCATCGCCGCCTGGTACGGCGACTTGCCCATGCGCAGGTGGCGCACGATGTTCTCGACCTCGACAATCGCGTCGTCGACCAGGATACCGACCACCAGCGACAGCGCCAGCAGCGAGACCACGTTGATCGAGAAGCCCAGCAGGTACATGCCGGCGAAGGCCGGGATCACTGACATCGGCAGCGCCACCGCCGAGATGAAGGTGGCGCGCCAGTCGCGCAGGAACAGCCAGACCACGATCACGGCCAGGATTGCGCCCTCGTAGAGCAGGTGCAGCGAGCCTTCGTATTCCTCCTCGACCGGGGCGACGAAGTTGAAGGCCTCGGTGAGCTGGATGTCGGGCCGCTGGGCGCGCATCTCGGCTAGCGCCTTCTGGATCGCGGCGCCGACCTCGACCTCGCTGGCGCCGCGGCTGCGCGCCACCTCGAAGCCGACCACCGGCTTGCCGTCGAGCAGCGCGGCGGCGCGCGGCTCGGCGATGGTGTCGCTAATGCGGGCCACCTCGTCGAGGCGGATGCGGCGGCCGTCCTGCAGCGCGATCTGAATGGCATCGAGCTGGTTGGCCGACTGCACCGTGGCCAGCGTGCGCACCGGCTGCTCGCTGCCGCCGACGTCGGTGCGGCCGCCCGCGCTCTCGGTCTGCACCAGGCGCAGCTGGCGCGAGATGTCGGCCGCGGTGGCGCCGAGCGCCTGCAGCTTGGCCGGATCGAGATCGACATGCACCTGGCGAGTGACGCCGCCGACGCGGTTCACCGCGCCGACGCCGGGCAGCGCCAGCAGCTTCTTGGTGATGTCGTTGTCGACGAACCAGGACAGCGCCTCGCCGTCCATCTTCGAGGATGCGATCGTGAAGGCCAGCACCGGCTGGGCCGCGAAGTCGAGCTTGGTGACCACCGGATCGCGAACATCGGCCGGCAGGTCGGCGCGCACCCGCTGCACCGCCGAGCGGACGTCGTCGACCGCCTCCTGCACCGGCTTCTCGAGTCGGAACTCGATGATCAGCGTGGCGGCACCATCCTGCACCTTGGTCGTGATGTGCTTCAGGCCCTGGATGGTGGCGATCGCGTTCTCGAGCTTGCGCGCGACGTCGTTCTCGAGCTGCGAGGGCGATGCGCCCGGCAGCGCGGCCGAGACCGTGACGGTCGGCAGGTCGATGTCGGGGAAGTTCTGCACCTTCATCGCGTTGAAAGACAGCAGACCGGCGAAGGTCAGCAGCACGAACAGCATCACCGCCGGGATCGGGTTGCGGATGGACCAGGCCGAGACGTTCATGGCGGCTCCTTCACTTCACTTTGCTGCGGCTTCGATCGCGGGCTTGGCGCCGGCCGACGGCGCCTCGACCACCCGCACCAGGTCGCCGTCGTTCAGGAAGCCCGCGCCCTGGACCACCACGCGCGCATCGGCCGGCAGCGGGGTCGTGATCTCGACCCGGTCACCGACCCGGCGGCCGGTCTCGACCTTGAGCTGCGCGACCCGGTTGTCAGGTTGCAGCAGCAGCAGGTAGTTGAAGCCGTCGCGCGGCACCACCGAGGCCTGCGGCACGGTCAGCGCGCTGGTGCGGCCGAGCTGGAAATCGCCGCGCGCGAACATGCCGGCCTTGAAGCCGGTGTTCTGCAGCACGTCCGGGATGTCGACATAGACCAGCGCCGCGCGGGTCTGCGGGTCGACCGTCGGTGCGATGCTGCGAACCTTGCCGCTGACCTGGGCGCCGCTGGCGCTGGTGATCACGGCCGGCGTGCCGACCACGATGCGTCCGAGTTCGGACGAGGTGACCTCGGCGCGCCATTCGAGCCGGCCCTGGCGGACCATCCGGAACAGTTCGGTGCCGGCCGAGACGACGCTGCCGACGGTGGCGGTGCG
>NZ_JBFUIU010000734.1:0-4376 GCF_056401695.1 Variovorax sp. P4_D9 | reverse complement strand
GGCTTCATGGTGGCGCCCAAGGCCATCTTCCCGAAGCTGCTGCAGGCCAAGCAGGCGGCCGACCTGCATACGCCGAGCTTCAATCAGCGCCTGGCCTTCGAGGTGATGAAGGACGGCTTCATGGAACGCCACGTGCCGACGATCCGCGCCTTGTACCGCGCCCAGCGCGACGCCATGCTGGCAGCGCTGGGTCGCGAAATGCAGGGCGTCGACGTGCAGTACAACGCGCCGGCGGGCGGGATGTTCCTGTGGCTGCGGCTGCCCGAGGGCCTGTCGGCGACGCAGCTGCTGCCGGCAGCCGTCGAGCGTGGCGTGGCCTTCGTGCCCGGGGCGCCCTTCTACGCCCACGAGCCCGACCCGCGCACCTTGCGGCTGTCGTTCGTGACGGCCAGCGTCGACCAGATCGACCGCGCTATCGCGGCACTCGCCAAAGTGCTGCGCGAGCAAGCCGCAGCGGTCAAGCCGGCCTCGACGACGGCGCGCCCGAAGCTGGCCTGGGAAATCCCCTTTCGTCCCTGAGCGGCCCTTTGGAGAGCCCCGGATTCAGAAGCCGTTGTAGCGACCCGGATTGTGGTTCACCGCAAGGATCAAGTTGACCACCACCGCGCTCAGGATCGACCAGGCGATGCGCGAAGGCTCGACGACCAACAAGGCGGCCGCCACGATGACGCAGTCGGTCGCCATCTGCACATAGCCGGCCGCCAGCCGTGCCCTTCCTGCAGGTAGGCGGCAAGGATGCCGATGCCTCCCAGGCTCGCCTTGTGGCGGAACAGCACCCGAGCAGCACACCCCCCACCACGCTCGCTTAGGCGGGATGCACGGACTGGACCGCGAGCATGGACGGCGCCAGGTTGGTGAGCAGCGAGAGCACGGCGACGGCGGCAAAGGTCTTGCCGGCGAATGCCCATCCCAGCCGGCGCACGGCCAGCCAGTAGATAGGCAGGTTGAGGACGAAGAAGGCGCTGCCGAATTCGACGCCGCTCGCATAGTGGACGAGGAAGGCCACACCGGACACCCCGCCGGTCAGCAGGCCCGCGCACTTGTAGAGCGTCAGTGCCAGCGAAATCATGAGCGTCGCCGAGGCGATCGCGATGACATCCTCGGTCTTCGCGTGGCGCTGGCTCGCCACGCTGTCGTCGACGGGCGTATCCAGGGAGGCGGGTGGTGAATCGGTCATGGTGGCGCCATCTTCGATGGCTTCGCCCAGCCACGCAATTCGAATGCCCGGCCGGCCGGTTCAGAGCACCCGGAAGCCGTGCGTGCCGTCGGCCGCCAGCTGCGCCACCAGGCCGAACTCCCAATCGAGGTAGCCCTGCATCGCCTCGACCGGTGCATCGGTGCCTTCGTAGGGTCGGCAGTAGCGGTCGGTCGGCCGGGTCGCGACATGGTGCCAGCCGGTCTCGGCCGGAAGGCCGGCGGCAAACCATGCGGCATTGCCRCCGGCAAGCACTTCGACGCCGGCATCGCTGCCGCGCGCGTCGAGCAGCGATCGCAGGTCAGCCGCGGCGAAGCGCGCGAGCAGGCTGCTGCCGCAGGTCAGCACATAGCGGCGCGCGGGCGGGATGGCATCGAGCGCCTGCGCGAACTGCGCCCGGATGGCGAACCAGGCGCCGGGGATATGCCGCTTGGCATGGTTGACGCCGGTCGTGACGTCGATGACCACGGTCTGTCCCGGCGCGTCGCCGAGCGCCTTCGCGAGTTCGTCCGCTGTGACTTCGGCCACCGGAGGGGGCTCCGGATGCAGCGCCGGCGCGGCGCCGCGGACGCTGCGCGCCGCCTCGGCCTGCGCCTCGACCACGTAGACCTCCCAACCCATCTGCGCCAGCCAGGACGCCGTCATCGGCGCCCGCACGCCATCGGCGTCGGCCAGCACGATGCGCGCGCCTCGCACCGGCACCTGGTGGTCCGTCTCCTGCACCAGTTGCCCACCGGGCGCGCTGGCGAATCCCGGCAGGTGCCCGGCCTCGTACTCTTCCGGCGTCCGGACATCGAAGCGGTAGACGCTGCGCTCCGGCGCTTCGAGCGTCGCCAGCGCATCGAAGGCGATCCACCGCGCGCCGGCGCGCCGGGCGACGTCGGCTGCCCGCTCCTGTGCCATGACGCGATGGGCTTCGCCCGCTGCCGGCGCCCCGCGCGACGCACCGTGGTCGAGCACCTGCCCGGCGAGCTTCCAGCCGATGGTTCCGTTGCGCAGCGCCGCGACCGGATTGGGCAAGCCCGCATTGACCAGCGACTGGGTGCCGATGATGCTGCGCGTGCGGCCCGCGCAGTTGACGATCACCTGCGTGGCCGGGTCGGGGGCGAGTTCGCGCACGCGTAAGACCAGCTCGGCGCCGGGCACGCTGGTCGCGGTCGGGATGCTCATCGTCTGGTACTCGTCGAAGCGGCGCGCATCGACCACCACCACGTCGGCGCGGGCGTCGATCAAGGCCTTGACCTCCTGCGCCGACAGCGAGGGCGTGTGCCGCTCGTGCTCGACCAGTTCGCCGAAAGCCTTGCTCGGCACATTGACGTCCCGGAACAGCTCGCCGCCGGCCTCGCGCCAGCCCTCGAGGCCGCCTTCGAGCAGGTGCACGCGCGTGTAGCCCAGCGCGGCCAGCCGGCGCGCGGCGAGCGGCGCCAGGTCGACGCCGTCGTGCGCGCCGTAGACCACGAGCAGCGTGTCGCGGCGTGGAATGCGGCGCCAGGCATCGAGTTCGATCCGCGACAGCGGAAGGTTGGCAGCCCACAGCGGATGGGCCTGCGCGAAGGGATCTTCCTCCCGCACGTCGAGCAGCGCGATCTCCTCGCGGGCGATGAGCTTCGCGCGCATCGAGGCGACGGCGAAGGTCGGAAAAAAGCCGGCGTCATCCGCGCGGGGGCTGAGAGTCGGGGCAAGGGCGGCGGTCATGGTCGTTCGAGGCTCGTCGGATCGGTCCCGGAGTATCGCGCCAACGCGCCGGCCAGCGCCTCCCGCCCCGCAGCCACCAGCACGGCATCGTTCTGCGGCGTGTGGATGCGGCTGCACAGCACGTCGCGGTAGTGGCGCTCGAGGGGGTTCTGACGCGCAAGGCCATGGTTGCCGCTCAGGTGCAGCGCCAGTTCGACGGCGCGGACCGCCTGGTTCGTGACGCTGTACTTCAGCAACCCGCTCTCGGTCGACGAGGGCGACTGGCCGGCATCGACCCGGGCCACCGCATGGTCGAGCGACACGCGGTTGCTGCGCAGCAAGGCCTCTATCTCGCCGACCGTCTCCTGCACGCGCGGCAGGCTGGCGAGCGCCGCGCCCAGGCCGCTCGGCGCGCGCCGGTTGAGAAAGCCGAGCAGCCAGTCGCGCGCGGCCCGCGCGAGCGTGTCGTACAGCGTGCCCAGCAGCACCACCATCCAGGCCTGCTGAGTGGCATGGGCATCGACGTCGGTCTGGCTGCCGGCGTCCGCTGCCCAATCGGCCGGGGCGCGCAGGTCGACCGCATGGTCGAGCGGAAGGGCGACGTCCTCGAAGATCACCTCGTGGCTGCCGGAAGCGCGCAGGCCCAGGTGGTCCCAGCTCGCCACCACGCGAACGCCCGCTGCGTCGCGCGGAACCAGGAACACCCCGACGCGCGGCTCGGGCTCGTCGGTGCGGCCCCACACCGACAGCCAGCGCAGCCCCTCGATGCCGGTCGTGTAGAGCTTGTGGCCGCGGAGCGCCCAGCGCTCGCCATCGCGGCGCGCGGTCGTGGCCGGCAGGCCGCCGCGGGCCGGCGATCCGAGCGCCGGCTCCACACGCAATGTGTTGATCAGGGCGCCGTCGCGCACCGCGTCGCGCAGCACGCGCTCGCGTAGGTGGGCGGGCCAGCGGCAGTCGGTGCGGCCGATCGCGTGATGCTGCAGCCAGGTCATGGTGAGGATCAGCGCGGTCGCCGGCTCGCCGTAGGCCACCGCTGCGAGCACGCGGCGCGCGTCCTCGAGCGATGCGCCGCCGCCGCCGTGGGCCCGCGGCGCGACCAGCGCGATCAGCCCGTGATCGTGCAGTGCCGTGAAGTTGTCGCGCGGGAAGGCGCCGCTCCGGTCGTGGTCAGCTGCGGTCTCGGCAAAGCGGGCCGACAGCCGCGCGAGCAGCGCATCGTCTTCGTGGGGTGGCACCGGCAGGCGGCGCAGGACTTGGGAACTCATGGGGCCGAACCTTAGCCGCCACCCCGCGGGCGCGAAACAACGCAAGCCGCATATCGAAACTCGAAATCCTGCCTTCGCCCCGGCCGGCATGCGCAGTACGGTCGCGCTTCTCCAGCACCACACGAACGACGACAGCCCATGACATCTCTTTCCAGCAACGCAGCGCCGAGCGCATGGTCGCGCCGCCGCTGGCTGCAGTCGGCCGGAGCGGCCGCCGGCCTCGGCGCCCTGGGCCCGATGGC
>NZ_JBFUIU010000733.1:0-4386 GCF_056401695.1 Variovorax sp. P4_D9 | reverse complement strand
CGCCGACCTGGTGTGGTGCGAGACCGGCACGCCCGACCTCGAGTTCGCCCGCAAGTTCGCCGAGGCCGTGCACAAGGTGCACCCGGGCAAGATGCTGGCCTACAACTGCTCGCCGTCCTTCAACTGGAAGAAGAACCTCGACGACGCCACCATCGCCAAGTTCCAGCGCGAACTCGGCGCCATGGGCTACAAGTACCAGTTCATCACGCTGGCCGGCATCCACTCGATGTGGTTCAACATGTTCGACCTGGCGCAGGACTACGTGAAGCGCGGCATGTCGGCCTATGTCGAGAAGGTGCAGGAGCCCGAGTTCGCGGCCCGCGACCGCGGCTACACCTTCGTGTCGCACCAGCAGGAAGTCGGCACCGGCTACTTCGACGAAGTGACCACCGTGATCCAGGGCGGCAAGTCGAGCGTCACCGCGCTGACCGGTTCGACCGAGGAAGAACAGTTCCACTAAGACCCGAAGGTCTCTGATTCATATCCCCGCGTGAGCGATCACGCGGGGATTTTTTTCGTCGCGCGCGTCCCGGTCGGCCCGTCAATCGGCGATGCGCAGGTCGCGAACCCCGCGTCCCAGGCGCTGCCGCAGCAGCGCACGCAGCGTGACGCCCTCGGCATAGCCGACCAGGGTTGCGATCTGCTCCAGGCTCTTGTCGCTGGTCTTCAGCAGATGCACCGCGCGCTCGACCCGCAAGTCCTGGAAGTACGACAGCGGCGTCTTGCCGAGCACCTGCTGCATGCGGCGCGCCAGCGTCCGCTTGCTGGTGCCCGCTGCCGTTGCCGCCTGGTCGAGCGAGAAGCCATCGGCCAGCCGGTCGCGGGCCCAGCGCTCGAAGCGCTCGACGGTCGGATCCGAATGGCTCAGGTGGTCGGTGATCACGTAGGCCGACTGCGAGGGCCGCGCGTCGACGATCAGGTACTTGGCCACGAGCGTGGCGAGTTCGGGGCTCGCCTGGCGCACCAGCAGCAGCGCCATGTCGACATGGCTCAGCGCGGCGCCGGCGGTGACGAAGCTGCCGGAGCTCACGAGCATGCGCGATCCCTCGAGCCAAACCGCCGGATAGCGCTGGCGGAAAAGGGTCGACAGCCACCAGGTCGTGGTGGCGTTCTGGCCGTCGAGCAGGCCCGATTCGGCGAGCACGAAGGTGCCGATGCAGGCCGCAGCGATCCGGACGCCGCGCGCCGACTGCTCGCGCAGCGCGGCCGTGGCGTCCGCGATGTCGCGGCGCTGCAGCGCAGCCTGGAGCCCGTCGGGCATCTTCTCGCCGATCGCCGGGATCACGGTCCAGTCGGGCGTGCGTGCCGGGCCGGCGGGCAGCACCGGCACGCCGAGCCCCTGCGCGGTGCGCACCTTGCGGCGCATGCCGACCCGGGCGACGTCGAAAGGTGGCACCGCCAGGCCGAGCAGGCCGGCAAGTTCGTTGGCGGTGCCGAAGACGTCCTGCACGGTCGCCAGGCCGGTATCGAACACGCCATCGAGCGCGAGGATGTCGATCTTCATGGCAATAACAATATCAAAGATGTCAAAAATGCCAATAGGACAAAGCCGGGCCCGGGCCTAGAGTTTGATGGCCGGTCGACGCAATCCCGCGCAACCGCAGTCACAGGAGACCCACATGATCAAGTACGCACTGTTCGCCCGCCTCGAAGCCAAGCCGGGCAAGGAAACCGAGGTCCAGCAGTTTCTCGAAGCCGGCCTGGCCATGGCCCGCGACGAGAAGACCACGCCGATCTGGTTCGCGCTTCGGCTGTCGCCGAGCACCTTCGGCATCTTCGATGCTTTCGAGGACGAGGCCGGCCGCCAGGCCCATCTGACCGGGCCGATCGCCCAGGCCCTGATGGCGAAGGCGCCGGACCTGTTCGCCAAGCCGCCATCGATCGAGCAGATCGACGTGCTGGGCCTGAAGAACGCCGCGGCGGCGAGCTGACGGCGCAGCGGATAGAATCTGCGGCTCAGTCTCAGCATCAACAAGAGCGAGAAAGGCACCCTGGTTATGACACCGCGAACTACACCGCACGCAACGAGCGGTCTTTTCTCCGAAGGAAAAGGCCGGTAGGCCGCGCACGCTGGAAATCCCTCCGGCCCATGAACCAGAGCCAAGCGCGGTCCAAGACCGCGCTTTTTTATTTCTCGTCGAGGTTTTTCCATGATCCAGATCACGCTTCCCGACAACTCGCAGCGCGAGTTTCCCGGCCCAGTTTCGGTGGCCGAGGTGGCCCGCTCCATCGGCCCCGGCCTGGCCAAGATGATGGTCGCCGGCAAGGTGGATGGCCGGCTGGTCGATGCCAGCGACATCATCGACCACTCCGCCAAGCTGCAGATCATCACGCCCAAGGACGACGAGGGCCTCGAGATCATCCGCCACTCGACGGCCCACCTGGTCGGCCACGCGGTGAAGCAGCTCTACCCGACGGCCAAGATGGTGATCGGCCCAGTGATCGACGAAGGCTTCTACTACGACATCTCGTACGAGCGCCCGTTCACGCCTGAGGACATGGCGGCCATCGAGGCCCGCATGCGCGACCTGATCGCGCAGGACTACGACGTGGTCAAGAAGTTGACGCCGCGCGACGAGGTCATCGACGTCTTCAAGTCGCGTGGCGAGGACTACAAGCTGCGCCTGGTCGAGGACATGCCCGACGAGAAGGCCATGGGCCTCTACTACCATCAGGAATACGTCGACATGTGCCGCGGCCCGCACGTGCCGAACACGCGCTTTCTGAAGGTCTTCAAGCTGACCAAGCTGGCTGGCGCCTACTGGCGCGGCGACGCCAAGAACGAGCAGCTGCAGCGCATCTACGGCACGGCCTGGGCCGACAAGAAGCAGCTCGACGACTACATCCGCCGCATCGAGGAAGCCGAGAAGCGCGACCACCGTCGGCTCGGCAGGGAGCTCGACCTGTTCCACATCGACGAGGCCGCACCGGGCCTGGTGTTCTGGCACCCGAAGGGCTGGTCGATCTGGCAGCAGGTCGAGCAGTACATGCGCAAGATCTACCGAGAGACGGGCTACCAGGAGGTCAAGGGTCCGCAGATCCTCGACAAGAGCTTGTGGGAGAAGACGGGCCACTGGCAGAACTACCGCGAGAACATGTTCACGACGGAGTCGGAAAAGCGCGACTACGCGCTGAAGCCGATGAACTGCCCGGGCCACGTGCTGATCTTCAAGTCGGATCTGCGCAGCTACCGCGACCTGCCGCTGCGCTACGGCGAGTTCGGGCAGTGCCACCGCAACGAACCGAGCGGCGCCTTGCACGGCATCATGCGCGTGCGCGGCTTCACGCAGGACGATGGCCACGTGTTCTGCACGGAAGACCAGATCCTCGAGGAGTGCGTGGCCTACACGGCGCAGCTGCAGAAGGTCTATGCCGACTTCGGCTTCACGGACATCCTCTACAAGGTCGCGACGCGGCCCGACAACCGGGTCGGCTCTGACGAACTGTGGGACAAGGCCGAGCACGCGGTCATGGAAGCGCTGCGCCGCTCGGGCGTCGACTTCGTGATCTCGCCCGGCGAGGGCGCCTTCTACGGCCCGAAGATCGAGTACACGCTGCGCGATGCGATAGGCCGCCAGTGGCAGTGCGGCACGATGCAGGTCGACTTCAACACAGCCGAGCGCCTTGGCGGCGAATACGTTACGGAAACGAGCGGCCGCGCCTATCCGGTGATGCTGCACCGCGCGATCGTCGGCAGCCTCGAGCGCTTCATCGGCATGCTGATCGAACACCATGCCGGCGCGCTGCCCGCATGGCTCGCTCCGACGCAGGTCGCGGTGCTCAATATCAGCGAGAACCAGGCCGATTACGCTGCGGAAGTTGYCAAAACGCTGCAGAATCAAGGGCTTAGGGTGGCGCTCGACCTGCACAACGAAAAGATTACGTATAAAATACGGAAGCATTCGTTGCAAAAGCTTCCCTACATCCTGGTCGTAGGCGACAAGGAGAAGGAAGCCGGAGCCGTCGCAGTGCGCGCCCGGGGCAATGTTGACCTCGGTGCCATGTCGGTGGAGGCCTTCTCCCAAAAGATCGCCCACGACATCCAACACAAGCTTTGAATTCAACCGGATTCAAGGGCTGATTTTTTGATCAGGCAGCTTGTGGGCGTGGATTCGGCGGTATTCGCTACAGAAATGTAGCAAATTGTTTAAAGGATTCTGACCATCGCTACTGCATTTCGCGACCGCCGCCACCGCGAGGAACGCCAACACCGCCTGAACCGGGAAATCATGGCCCCGGAAGTCCGCCTGATCGGTCCCGATAACGAGCCGTTGGGTGTCGTGAGTCTTGCCGAGGCCTTGCGCCTGGCCGGCGAGCAGGATGTGGATCTGGTGGAAGTGGTCGCTGCGGCCAATCCGCCGGTCTGTCGCCTGATCGAGTACGGCA
>NZ_JBFUIU010000732.1:0-4387 GCF_056401695.1 Variovorax sp. P4_D9 | reverse complement strand
ACCAGGCACTCGTCGATCAGCCGCTGACGCAGCACCGGATCGGTCACCGGCCATGCCAGCTCGACGCGCCGCAGCATGTTCCGGTTCATCCAGTCGGCGCTCGACAGGTACAGCGCCTCGTCCGCGCCGTGGCGGAAATAGAAGACCCGCGAGTGCTCGAGAAAGCGGCCGATCACCGAGCGCACGCGTATGTTGTCGGTCAGGCCCGGCACCCGGGCCGGCAGCGTGCAGGCGCCGCGCACGATGAGATCGATCTTGGCGCCGGCCTTCCCCGCGCGCACCAGCGCGGCGACCAGCGCCTCGTCGGTCAGCGCGTTCATCTTCACGACGATGCGGGCGGTTTCGCCGGCCGCCGCCGCGACACCGAGGGCATCGATGCGCGCAATCAGGTTGCGGTGCAGATCGAAGGGCGCCAGCCACATGAGATGCAGCTTCGGCAGCCGGCTCTGGCCCGCCAGATGAACGAACACTGCCTCCATGTCGGAAGTCAGTAGCGGGTCAGCCGTGAGGTGGCTGATGTCGGTGTAGAGCGCGGCGGTGCGCGGGTTGTAGTTGCCGGTCGACAAGTGGCCGTAGCGCTGCATGCGCTTGCCCTCGCGGCGCGTCACCAGCAGCATCTTGGCGTGCGTCTTCAGGCCGACCACGCCGTACACCACCTGGGCGCCGATCGACTCGAGCATCTCGGCCCAGTTGATGTTGGCCTCCTCGTCGAAGCGCGCCTTGAGCTCCACCACCACCGTCACTTCCTTGCCGCGGCGGACGGCCTCGCGCAGCAGGTCCATCATTTCCGAATCGGTGCCGGTGCGGTAAATGGTCTGCTTGATCGCCAGCACCTGCGGGTCCTGCACTGCTTCACGCAGGAAGGCCAGCACGCCGCTGAAACTCTCGAAGGGCTGGTGGATCAGCACGTCGCCGCGCTGCAGCCGGTCGAAGAAGGACTGGCCCGGCGACAGCGTGATCGGGTAGGACGGCAGGTACGGCGGAAAGCGCAGCTGCGGCTCGTCGAGCAGGTCGATCAGCTGGGTCAAGCGCGCCAGGTTGACCGGCCCGTGCACGCGGTAGAGCGCCTGTGGCAGCAGTTCGAACTGCGCCAGCAGGAAGCTCGCCAGCGACTCGGCACAGCTGGCCGATACCTCGAGCCGGACGGCCTGGCCGAAGTGGCGGTGCTGCAGGCCCTGCCGCAGCGCGGTACGCAGGTTGCGAACGTCTTCCTCGTCGACCGCCAGGTCGGAATGGCGGGTGACGCGGAACTGCGAGAACTCGCCCACCTCGCGGCCCGGGAACATGCTCGAAAGATGGGCCCGAACCACGCTGGACAGCGCGATGAAGAGCGTCTTTCCGCCCGACAGCTTGGCCGGCAGGCGGATCACCCGCGGCAGCACGCGCGGAACCTTCAGGATCGCGATCGGGTTCTCGCGGCCGAAGGCGTCCTTGCCGCCCAGCCGGACGATGAAGTTGAGCGACTTGTTGGCGACCTGCGGAAAGGGATGGGCCGGATCGAGCCCGACCGGGATCAGCAGCGGGCGAACCTCGCGCTCGAAATACTCATGCACCCATTTGCGCTGCGCCGGATTGCGCTCGCCGTGAGAAATGATCTGGATGCCCTTGCTCGCGAAGGCCGGGATCAATCCGTCGTTGTAGAGCGCGTACTGGCGATCCACCAGCGAATGGGCCGCCTCGGCCAGGCGCTCGAAGGATGCCACCGTGTAGCTGCCCTTCTGCTCGCCGGCCACGCCCGCCGCCAAGTGCGGCGCCGCCCGCACCTCGAAGAATTCATCGAGGTTGGCAGACACGATGCAGAGGTAACGCAGGCGCTCGATCAGCGGCACCTCGGCGCGATAGGCCCAATCGAGCACGCGCTCGTTGAAGGCCAGGATGGCATGGTCCCGATCGAGCAGGGTCAGGGGAGCTTCGGCAATGACAGGCGATATCTCGGAAGTGGCTGGCGACATGAAGAAGGATTCTGTAACAACCGTCGCAGGAATGCTCAACGGTCGCAGCATGCCAGTGTCGAGGACGCGCATGACACTTTTGTGACGATTGCGTGACGGAATCCCGATGGAAAGCGGTCCTCAGAGGGCCGAGAAATGCCGCCTGTAGCGGGCCGGAAGCTCGTCGATGCGCATCAGCATGGACAGGTCGGCGGTATTGAAGTCCGGATCCCAGGCCGGCGGACCCAGCACCTTGGCGCCGAGCCGCAGGTAGCCCTTGATCAGCGCCGGCGGCTCGACCTCGAGCGCTCCGTCGAGCTGGTGCACCGGCAGCGGCAGCCGCGGCTGCACCTGGTACTGGATCGGCGCCATATGGGAGGCCGAGAGCTGGCGCCAGATGCTGGCCGCGGCGTCGCCGCCAGTCGCGCCGCGGTGCCACATCGGGATGCTGGCGCAGCCGATCATGGTGTCGAGCTTGTTGCGGCCCATGAAGCCGGCCAATGCGCCCCACAGCGCCAGGATCACGCCGCCCTGGCGATGCTCGGCATGCACGCAGCTGCGGCCCAGCTCGACCATGCGCTCGCGCAGGTCGCGCAGCCGGGTCAGGTCGAACTCGATGTCGCTGTAGGTGCTGCCGACGCGCCGGGCCTGCGCCGGCGTCAGCACCCGGTAGGTGCCGATCACCTGGCCGCTGGCGCGCTCGCGCACCAGCAGGTGCTCGCAGAAATCGTCGAAGAGATCGATGTCATGGCCGGCGACCGGCGTCGCCAGCCGCGCGCCCATTTCGCCCGCGAACACCTCGTAGCGCAGGCGCTGGGCGGCGCGCACCTCGTCCTGATGGCGGGCCCAGCCCACGTGAATGCCGCCGGCGCTGTCGGCTGCGCCGGTCGGCGCGCGAGGCACGGGGATTGCATCGGCAGCGGACACCGGCACGGGCGCGGGCCACAGGGCGCCGCGCAGGCCCAGTTGGGCGAACGGGAGCGTCGGCGTGGGCAGTTCTTTCATAGGGACCCTTTCTGCGACCGCAGTCTGGTCAGCGGCGATGAAACGGGCATGTCGGTTCGGAGGCAATTGCGTGACGCCACTCGGCCTCGCACGCTTCGGCGTTTAATGCCGCAGATGCATTCCATTGGAGTTTTGATGGCCACTGAAACAAGGATCGAAGTCGAGACCCGCCGTCACCAGATGTTCCCGGTCTTGAGCGCCGCGGACATCGGGCGCATCCGGCGCTTCGGCAGCGTGCGGCGCTATGCGCGCGGCGACTGCCTGTTCCGCGCCGGCGAGCCCGGGCCGGGGATGTTCGTGGTGCTCGAGGGCGTGGTGGCGATCACCCATCGCGACGGCCTCGGCCATGTGGTGCCGATCGAGCGCCAGGGGCCGGGCCAGTTCCTGGCCGAGGTCGCCCAGCTCTCGGGCCGGCCGGCCCTGGTCGACGGTCACGCCGAGGAAGACGTCGAGACCCTGCTGGTGCCGCCGGATCAGCTGCGGGCGCTGATCATCGCCGAGGCCGACCTGGGCGAGCGGCTGGTGCGGGCGATGATCCTGCGCCGCGTGGCCCTGATCGAATCGGGCGCCAGCGGGCCAGTGCTGATCGGGCCGCCGCAGTCGGCCGAGGTGCTGCGGCTGCAGAATTTCCTGGGCCGCAACGGCCATCCCTACCACGTGGTCGACGCCACCCGGGATGCGGATGCCGCCGCGCTGCTCGAGCAGTACGGCGAAGCCGAACTGCTGGTGGTCTGCCCCAACGGCAGCGTGATGCCGAACCCGACCGAGCACGCGCTGGCGCGCTGCCTGGGCATGGTCGACAGCATCGCGCACGACGACCTGTTCGACGTGCTGGTGGTCGGCGCCGGACCGGCCGGCCTGGCAACCGCGGTCTATGCGGCCTCCGAGGGCCTGCGCGTGATCGTGGTCGACTGCCGCTCCTTCGGCGGCCAGGCCGGCGCCAGCGCGCGGATCGAGAACTACCTGGGCTTCCCGACCGGCATCTCGGGCGGCGCGCTGGCCGGGCGCGCCTATGTGCAGGCGCAGAAGTTCGGCGTCGAGATGCTGATCCCGGCACAGGTCGAGTCGCTCGATTGCACGGCCGCCGAGACGCGGGGCGAACTCTCCGTGCAGCTGACCGACGGCCGGCGCCTGAAGTCGAGGACACTGGTGATCGCCAGCGGTGCGCGCTACCGCCGGCCCGAGGTGCCGCGGCTCGCCGATTTCGAGGGCCGGGGCATCTGGTACTGGGCCTCGGCCCTGGAGGCCAAGCTGTGCTCTCGGCAGGAGGTTGCGCTGGTGGGCGGCGGCAACTCGGCCGGCCAGGCCGCGGTGTTCCTGTCCCAGCACGCCGCCAAGGTGAACGTGCTGGTGCGCGGCCCCTCGCTGGCCGCCACCATGTCGCGCTACCTGATCGACCGCATCGAGGCCAGCGACAACATCGAGCTGCATCCGTACACCGAGCTGGTGGC
>NZ_JBFUIU010000731.1:0-4387 GCF_056401695.1 Variovorax sp. P4_D9 | reverse complement strand
GGCGCGGAGGCCCGCGTGGCCGTCGCGGCAATGATCGCGGAGGCCACGAAGAGCGCATGCCGGCGGCACCGGTCGAGGCGCGCATCCTCGAGGTGCACGTGCCCGAAACCATCACGGTGTCGGAGCTCGCGCACAAGATGGCGGTCAAGGCGTCCGAAGTCATCAAGCAACTGATGAAGCTCGGCCAGATGGCGACCATCAACCAGTCGCTCGACCAGGACACCGCGATGATCATCGTGGAGGAAATGGGCCACAACGCGGTGGTCGCCGCGCTCGACGACCCGGAAGCCTTCACCGACGACGACGTGTCGGCACAGCAGGCGGAAGCCCTGCCGCGCGCTCCGGTCGTGACCGTCATGGGTCACGTCGACCACGGCAAGACCTCGCTGCTGGACTACATCCGCCGCGCCAAGGTGGCCGCGGGCGAAGCCGGCGGCATCACGCAGCACATCGGGGCGTACCACGTCCATACCGACCGCGGCATGGTGTCCTTCCTCGACACCCCGGGCCACGAGGCGTTCACCGCCATGCGTGCCCGTGGTGCGCAGGCCACCGACATCGTGATCCTGGTGGTGGCAGCCGACGACGGTGTCATGCCGCAGACCAAGGAAGCCATCAAGCACGCGAAGGCGGCCCGTGTGCCGATCGTGGTCGCGATAAACAAGATCGACAAGCCCGACGCCAACCTCGACCGCGTCAAGCAGGAACTGGTCGCCGAAGAAGTCGTGCCTGAAGAGTACGGCGGCGACGTGCCGTTCGTGCCGGTCTCGGCCAAGACGGGGCAGGGCGTGGACGACCTGATCGAGCAGGTGCTGCTGCAGGCCGAAGTGCTGGAACTCAAGGCGCCGGTCGATGCCGCCGCCAAGGGCCTGGTCATCGAAGCCCAGCTCGACAAGGGCCGCGGCCCGGTGGCGACGGTGCTGGTCCAGTCCGGTACCCTCAAGACCGGAGACGTGGTGCTGGCCGGATCTACCTATGGCCGCGTGCGCGCCATGATCGACGAGGACGGCAAGACCATCAAGTTGGCGGGACCGTCGATCCCGGTCGAGATCCAGGGCCTGACCGAAGTGCCGCAAGCGGGCGACGAGTTCATGGTGATGGCCGACGAGCGCCGTGCGCGCGAGATCGCCACCTACCGGGCCGGCAAGTTCCGCAACACAAAGCTGGCGAAGGCCCAGGCTGCGAACCTGCAGAACATGTTCACCGACCTGTCGGCCGGCGAAGTGCAGACGCTGCGGATCATCATCAAGGCCGACGTCCAGGGTTCGCAGGAAGCACTGGCGCAGTCGCTGCTCAAGCTGGCGACCGAAGAGGTCAAGGTGCAGATGGTGTACGCCGGCGTCGGCGGCATCAGCGAGAGCGACATCAACCTCGCTATCGCGTCGAAGGCCATCGTGATCGGCTTCAACGTGCGGGCCGATGCCGGTGCGCGCAAGCTGGCCGAGAGCAACGGCGTGCAACTGCATTACTACAGCATCATCTACGACGCTGTGGACGACATCAAGGTCGCCATGTCCGGCATGCTGGCTCCCGAGCGGCGCGAAGAGATCATCGGCTCGGCCGAGATCCGCACCGTGTTCGTGGCCTCCAAGATCGGTACGGTCGCGGGCTGTATGGTCACCTCGGGCTCGGTCAACCGCAGCGCGCATTTCCGCCTGCTGCGCGACAACGTGGTGGTCTACACCGGCGAAGTCGACTCGATCAAGCGCCTCAAGGACGACGTCCGCGAAGTGCGCGAAGGCTTCGAGTGCGGTATCAAGCTCAAGAACTACAACGACATCAAAGAAGGTGATCACCTGGAGTTCTTCGAGATCAAGGAAATCGCCCGGACGCTGTAAGCGACCGAAGCGACACTGGCCATGCCCAAACGAAAAGCCGCAGCCCCGAACCGCGCCTTCAAGGTGGCCGATCAGATCCAGCGCGATCTGACGGAACTGATCGCGCGCGAACTCAAGGACCCGCGGGTGGGCATGGTCACGATCCAGGCGGTCGAGGTCACGCCCGACTACGCGCACGCGAAGGTCTTCTTCAGCCTGCTCGTGGGCGATCCGGTCGAGACCACCGAAGCCTTGAACCAGGCCGCGGGATTCCTGCGCAACGGCCTGTTCAAGCGCCTGCACATCCACACGGTGCCGACCCTGCACTTCCAGTTCGACCGCACGACCGAACGTGCGGCCGACATGAATGCGCTGATCGCGCAGGCCGTCGCTTCTCGTTCCAAAGACGACTGAAGATGAACGCGCCACGCACACGGGTGCAGCGGCGCCCTGTGCACGGGGTGTTGCTGCTCGACAAGCCGCTGGGGCTCTCCAGCAACCAGGCCTTGCAGAAGGCCAAGTGGTTGCTGCGCGCCGAAAAGGCGGGCCACACCGGCACCCTCGATCCGCTCGCGACCGGCGTGCTGCCGCTGTGTTTCGGCTCGGCGACCAAGTTCAGTCAGCTCCATCTCGACGCCGACAAGACCTATGAGGCGAGCGCGCGCCTGGGCGTGAAGACCGCCACCGGCGATGCCGAAGGCGATGTCATCGCCGAGCGTCCCGTTGCCGTGAATGCCGACGACCTGGCGCGCGTGCAGGCCCGGTTCACCGGGCCGATCCGCCAGGTGCCGCCGATGCACAGCGCGCTCAAGAAGGACGGCAAGGCGTTGTACGAATACGCGCGCGAGGGCATCGAGGTCGAGCGCGCGCCGCGCGAGATCGTGATCTACAAGCTCGCGCTGGCGGCGCTGTCGGACATCGATATCCGCATCGAGGCGACCGTCAGCAAGGGCACCTACATCCGCACGCTCGGCGAGGACATCGGCGAAGCACTGGGTTGCGGCGCCCATCTGACGTCGCTGCGCCGCACCGCGACCGGCGGCTTCGAGGCCTCGCAGTGCGTGACCCTCGAAGCGCTCGAAGCCATGGACGAGGACGAGCGGCTGGCTTGCCTGCTGCCGACCGAGGCCCTGGTGGCCGATCACACGCGCGTCACGCTCGGCGCCGAAGATGCGGGACGCTTCCTGTCCGGCCTGCGCCGGCGCGGCCACTGGGCCGATGCGCCCGCCGTGGCCGTGTTCGGCAACCAGCCGGAAGCCTTTCTGGGCACGGCCCACGTCAAGGCCGGCGAACTGATCCCGGGGCGGCTGCTGAGCCCCATCGAAATCCAGCAGACATTATTTTTGACCGAAGCGACACCATGACCCAACAGATTCGCAATATCGCCATCATCGCCCACGTGGACCATGGCAAGACCACGATGGTCGACCAGCTGCTGCGCCAGTCCGGCACCTTCGCCGAGCACGAGAAGGTGGTCGACACCGTGATGGACAACAACGCGATCGAAAAAGAGCGCGGCATCACGATCCTGGCCAAGAACTGCGCCGTGACCTGGGAAGGCACGCACATCAACATCGTCGACACCCCCGGCCACGCGGACTTCGGCGGTGAAGTCGAGCGGGCGCTGAGCATGGTCGATGGCGTGGTGCTGCTGATCGACGCGCAAGAAGGCCCGATGCCGCAGACCCGCTTCGTGACCAAGAAGGCGCTGGCCCTGGGCCTCAAGCCGATCCTGGTGGTGAACAAAGTCGACAAGCCCGGCGCGCGCCCCGACTACGTGGTGAACGCCGCCTTCGACCTATTCGACAAGCTCGGCGCCACCGATGAGCAACTCGATTTCCCGGTGGTCTACGCCTCCGGCATCAACGGCTGGTCGTCGATGGAAGAGGGCGCCCAGGGTGAGCAATGGGGCCCCGACATGTCGGCCTTGTTCGACACCATCCTGAAGCACGTGCCGGCCCAGATGGGCGACCCGAAGGCACCGCTGCAACTGCAGATCTCCGCGCTCGACTTCTCGACCTTCGTCGGCCGCATCGGCGTCGGCCGCATCAGCCAGGGCACGATCAAGCCGATGATGGACGTCGTGGTGATGGAAGGCCCAGACGGCAAGACCGTCAAGGGCCGTGTCAACCAGGTGCTGACCTTCCAGGGCCTCGAACGCGTGCAGGCCACCGAAGCCGGCCCGGGCGAGATCGTGCTGATCAACGGCATTGCCGACATCGGCATCGGCGTGACCATCACCGACCCGTCGAGCCCGGCGCCGCTGCCGATGCTCAAGGTCGACGAGCCGACCCTGACGATGAACTTCTGCGTCAATACCAGCCCGCTGGCCGGCCGCGAAGGCAAGTTCGTCACCAGCCGCCAGATCTGGGACCGCCTGCAGAAAGAGCTGCAGCACAACGTGGCGCTGCGCGTCAAGGAGACCGACGAGGAAGGCATCTTCGAAGTCATGGGCCGCGGCGAACTGCACCTGACCATCCTGCTGGAGAACATGCGGCGTGAAGGCTTCGAACTGGCGGTGTCGAAGCCGCGCGTGGTGTTCCGCGAGATCGACGGCGTCAAGCATGAGC
>NZ_JBFUIU010000730.1:0-4388 GCF_056401695.1 Variovorax sp. P4_D9 | reverse complement strand
GGACCCAGCAGGTACAGGATCTGCTTCTTTTCCTCCAGTCCCTGGGCGCCGTGCCGGAAGTACGACACCACCTGTTCGATCGCATCTTCCATGCCATAGAACTCGCGGAATGCCGGGTAGATCTTGATCACCTTGTTGGCGAAGATCCGGGACAGGCGCGGGTTGTTGCGCGTGTCGACCAGTTCGGGTTCGCCGATCGCCTTGAGCATGCGCTCGGCAGCGGTGGCGTAAGCCATCGGCTCCCGTTTGCAGATCTCCAGGTATTCCTGCAAGGACAAGACCTCTTCGCGGGTGCGCTCATATCGCGCTGCGAAGTTGCTGATGACATCCACCATAGACACCTCCATCGAGTCAGCCGGGCGCTGCCCGGGAAATCCGCGCCGCACACGTTGCATCGTTCTTCGCAGGAATGGTGCCAGGTGATGTGTGCACGCTGTGGAAAAACCCCTCGGGCATGAACTTGTTCAAAGCATAGAACAAAGAGYGCTTCGAGCAAATTGCTTTTCGGATAAGAATTTCATGGCCGTCTAAAAGTTCCAACGGAAAGCGGCAGCAATTGGCGAAATCGGCTGTCATCGTTTGGCTCCACCAGCCCATCCTACGAGCATGCTGAACTTCGTGCTTGGCGTCCGGCTGTCATCTGGCGGCGCCGCCGGCGAATGTAGGATCTATGCATATGACGCGTCGTTCTGTTGCGGATCCAACGCCCGGGGCGCCGGCGCCGCCTACGGGGAAAGCGCCGACAACAAAAAAGCGGCCCGCAGGCCGCTTTGGATTCGCCGCCGGGGACCCCGGCAGCCGCCGCTCCGGCGGCATCAGCTGAAGAATTCCTTGGCCTTGTCGAACCAGCCCTTGTCGGTCGGGCTGTGCTTGTCGCCGCCCTTCTTGAGCGACTCGTCGAGCTCCTTCATGAGCTTGCGCTGGTGTTCGGTCAGCTTGACCGGCGTCTCGACCCGCACGTGGCAGTACAGATCGCCCGGGTAACTCGAACGCACGCCCTTGATGCCCTTGCCGCGCAGCCGGAACTGCTTGCCGCTCTGGGTGCCGTCGGGAATGTCGATCGCCGCCGCGCCCTTGAGCGTCGGCACGTTGATCTCGCCGCCGAGCGCCGCCGTGGTGATGCTGACCGGCACCACGCAGTGCAGGTCGTCGCCGTCGCGTTCGAACAACTCGTGCTTTTTGAGGCGGATCTCGATGTAAAGGTCGCCGGGAGGGCCGCCATTGGTGCCGGGCTCGCCGTTGCCGGTGCTGCGGATCCGCATGCCGTCGTCGATGCCGGCCGGGATCTTGACTTCGAGCGTCTTGTTGTTCTTGATCTTGCCCTGGCCGTGGCAGGTGGTACAGGGCTCGGGAATGAGCTTGCCCGAGCCGTGGCAGGTCGGGCAGGTCTGCTGGACGCTGAAGAAGCCCTGGCGCATCTGGACCGCACCCTGGCCGTGGCAGGTGGTGCAGGTGATCGGCTTGGTGCCGGGCTTGGCGCCGCTGCCCTTGCAGGTGCCGCAGTCGTCCCAGCTCGGAATCCGGATCTGGGCGTCCTTGCCCTCGGCCGCTTCCTCGAGCGTGACCTCCATCGCGTAGCTCAGGTCGCTGCCACGGAACACCTGGCGGCCGCTGCCCTGGCGGCCGCCGCGGGCGCCGCCGAAGACGTCGCCGAAAATGTCGCCGAAGGCCTCGGCGAAGCCGCCGAAGCCTTCCGCACCCGGACCGCCGCGCATGTTCGGGTCGACGCCGGCGTGCCCGTACTGGTCGTACGCGGCCCGCTTCTGGCTGTCCGACAGCATTTCGTAGGCTTCCTTGACCTCCTTGAACTTGGCCTCGGACTCCTTGCCGGCGTCGCCGTGGTTGCGGTCGGGGTGATGCTTCATCGCAAGCTTGCGATAAGCCTTCTTGATTTCCTCCTCGCTCGCGTTCTTGGGAACGCCGAGGGTTTCGTAGTAGTCGCGTTTGGTGGCCATGGTCGGGAATCGGTGGCGAAATCGGGGGGTCAGGAAGCGGAAAAGGCCGGACCGCCTTGCCAGGGGGTCCAGCCTCGTTCAGGGTGGGAAGATCAGCCCTTCTTGACTTCCTTGACCTCGGCGTCGACCACGTTGTCGTCCGCCGGGGCGCTTGCAGCTTCCGGGCCAGCGCCCGGGCCGCCGGCCGCCCCAGCGGCCGCCTGGGCGTCGGCGTACATCTTCTCGCCGAGTTTCTGGCTGGCGCTCATCAGCGTGTTGGTCTTGTCGTCGATCGCGGCCTTGTCCTCGCCCTTGACGGCTTCTTCCACGTCCTTGATCGCCGCCTCGATCTTTTCCTTCTCGCCGGCGTCCAGGCTGGCGCCGTGCTCGGCCAGCGACTTCTTGACGCTGTGCACCATGGCTTCGCCCTGGTTGCGGGCCTGGGCCAGTTCGACCTTCTTCTTGTCTTCAGCCGCGTTCAGCTCGGCGTCTTTCACCATCTTCTGGATCTCGTCCTCGGACAGGCCCGAATTGGCCTTGATGGTGATCTTGTTTTCCTTGCCGGTGCCCTTGTCCTTGGCGCCGACGTGCAGGATGCCGTTGGCGTCGATGTCGAAGCTGACTTCGATCTGCGGCGTACCGCGCGAGGCCGGCGGAATGCCCTCGAGGTTGAACTCGCCGAGCAGCTTGTTGCCCGAGGCGATCTCGCGCTCGCCCTGGAACACCTTGATCGTCACCGCCGGCTGGTTGTCCTCGGCGGTCGAGAAGGTCTGCGCGAACTTGGTCGGGATCGTGGTGTTCTTGGTGATCATCTTGGTCATCACGCCGCCCATGGTCTCGATGCCGAGCGACAGCGGGGTGACGTCGAGCAGCAGCACGTCCTTGCGGTCGCCCGACAGCACCTGGCCCTGGATGGCGGCGCCGACGGCCACGGCTTCGTCGGGGTTGACGTCCTTGCKCGGCTCCTTGCCGAAGAATTCCTTGACCGTTTCCTGCACCTTGGGCATGCGGGTCATGCCGCCGACCAGGATCACGTCGCTGATGTCGTTCACGCTGACACCGGCATCCTTGATCGCGGTGCGGCAGGGGGCGACGGTGCGCTCGATCAGCTCGTCGACCAGGCTTTCGAGCTTGGCGCGCGAGAGCTTGATGTTCAGGTGCTTCGGGCCCGAGGCATCGGCCGTCACGTAGGGCAGGTTGATGTCGGTGGCGGCGCCGTTCGACAGCTCGATCTTGGCCTTTTCGGCCGCTTCCTTGAGACGCTGCAGCGCGAGCACGTCCTTGCTCAGGTCGACGCCCTGTTCTTTCTTGAACTCGGAAATGATGTAGTCGATGATGCGCTGGTCGAAGTCTTCGCCGCCGAGGAAGGTGTCGCCGTTGGTCGACAGCACCTCGAACTGCTTCTCGCCGTCGACATCCGCGATCTCGATGATCGAGATGTCGAAGGTGCCGCCGCCGAGGTCATACACCGCGATCTTGCGGTCGGCCTTGTCGTGCTTGTCGAGGCCGAAGGCCAGGGCGGCTGCGGTCGGCTCGTTGATGATGCGCTTGACGTCGAGGCCGGCGATGCGGCCGGCGTCCTTGGTGGCCTGGCGTTGGCTGTCGTTGAAGTAGGCGGGCACCGTGATCACGGCCTCGGTGACCGGCTCGCCGAGATAATCCTCGGCGGTCTTCTTCATCTTGCGCAGGATTTCGGCGCTGATCTGCTGCGGTGCGAGCTTCTTGCCGCGCACTTCGACCCAGGCGTCGCCGTTGTCGGCCTTGGTGATGCTGTAGGGCATCAGGTCGATGTCCTTCTGGACTTCCTTTTCCTCGAACTTGCGGCCGATCAGGCGCTTGACGGCGTAGATCGTGTTCTTCGCGTTGGTGACCGCCTGGCGCTTGGCCGAGGCACCGACCAGCACTTCGCCGTCTTCCTGGTAAGCCACGATCGAGGGCGTCGTGCGGGCGCCTTCGGAGTTCTCGATCACACGCGTGGTGTTGCCTTCCATGATCGACACGCACGAGTTCGTGGTGCCGAGGTCGATGCCGATGATTTTGGCCATGTTGTTTCTCCTGGACTCTGAAATTAGGTTGTTGTGAACTTGTGGATAACCCGCTGCGATTCAAGGGACGAAGCGGGGATTTCCTGTGGGTTTCTTGTTTGTTTTCAGTTCGGGCTGCTGACCGTCACGAGGGCTGGGCGCAGCACCCGATCGGCGATCGTGTAGCC
Source organism: Variovorax sp. P4_D9 (assembly GCF_056401695.1). Classification (NCBI taxonomy): domain Bacteria; kingdom Pseudomonadati; phylum Pseudomonadota; class Betaproteobacteria; order Burkholderiales; family Comamonadaceae; genus Variovorax; species Variovorax sp. P4_D9. Next base: position 242 of record NZ_JBFUIU010000730.1, on the reverse strand, counting down.
CTTCTGGAGCACGTTCGCGATCGTGTTGGGCTCCTGATCCGGCACCGGCACCACCGAGATCGCCTGGTGCTGGTGCGGGTCGAATTTGCTGCCGGCCGGCGGCGCGATCTCGATCACCTTGTTGCGCTCGAGCGCGCTCTTGAGCTGACGCAGGGTGGCTTCGGTGCCCTCGCGCAGATGCTCGACGGTGGCCTCGGGGATCGCCAGCCCGGCTTCCAGGCTGTCGAGCACCGGCAGCAGGC
>NZ_JBFUIU010000729.1:0-4391 GCF_056401695.1 Variovorax sp. P4_D9 | reverse complement strand
CAACAGCGCCAGCGCAGCGTAGCGGCACTCAAACGCCGCGCCGCTGCGCTGGGCTTTGCCGTCACCCCGGCAGCATGACCCCCGGCTCCATCACCTTGGTTTCTCAAGAGATTGATAGTCAAGCGCCGGTTGCGTCCTCACTGCGGCGCCTGCGATCAGGCGCCGCTCCAGCCACTGAATGAACGTGAAGATGGCGGCGCCCATCCCGGCCGTCCCAACGAGCGCCATGACGGGCAAGTCACTTCCACGTGGCGCCTGTCATGCGACCCGACAACCCGACCGCCCTCCCGGTCGCATGGGTGGGAGACGGTGCGCGTCAACGACCTGCCGATTGCGCGGCGGCCAAGATCACGTTCGCAACCTCCGCAGGTCGAGACAGCATGGGAACATGGCCCGATTCGAGTTCGATCGTCGACGCTTTCATGCGTGTTGCCATGAATCTCTGCAGTTCAGGATGGATGGTTCGATCCTGCGTGCACACTGCCGCGAGCCTGCCGAGCATCCAGATCCCCGACGAAGTCGCGCAGGAAGGCTTGCTCGCTCAAGTATCCAAAGCCGTCTGCCCCCCAAACCACGCCACTGCCCGCCGGCGCTGCGGGAAACTGTTTGACCAGCGCGCCGTAGTCCTCCCCCGCATCCGGCGCCCGCGCGGCGATGTAGGCCAATCCGACGACCTTGGGATCGACACCAGCTTCGCTGATCACTATTCCGCCGTACGAGTGACCGACTAGCAGCGTAGGGCCTCCTGCAGGGCGAGTGCGCGGCGAGTGGAATCGACGTCTTCAGGAAAGGATGTCAACGGACTTTGAACGCAGGTCACGCGCAGGCCCGCGTCCTGAAGTCGTGGAACCACCCTGCTCCAACTCGATCCGTCGGCATAGAGGCCATGTACAAGGACGACGGTTTTCACGTTCAGCGCTGGCTCGGCTTGGGCAGTGGGTGCAGCACCCCAGTCCTATCGACAACCATGCACGGATGCAGTCCAGAGGGCTCTCCGCCACGCCGCACGGTCACGCGTTCCTCGATGCATGGCTCAACAGTGGCGACATGCGAGATCTTGAGCGTAGCGTCGTCGTGTGTCCGCGTTCGTGCCCTATCAACGGATTTGTCCGTTCGGTGCGCGCAAATGACCTTGGAGATTGTCCGACCGACCGGCTGAACGCGGTACTGAACGCGCTCGCCGACTGGTAGCCGATGGCGTGTGCCACTTCGCCAAGCGAGAGCCTATCGTGCCAAAGCAGGTCTTTCGCGAGGGCCATGCGCCACCGGAGAACGTATTCCATAGGCGGGACGCCCAGGATCTGCGTGAATCTCGCGGCGAATGCGGCGCGAGACATCCCGACATGGCCGGCAAGTTTCTTCAATTGTCCAGCGGCGCGCCACATCATCATGAATGAGGCACAACGCCTTTGACATGCGGATATCGGTCAAGCCGGCGAGAAGGCCGGAAATCGGGGCGGCATCGTTTTCCTGTGCCGGGCGCCAGCGGAGGGCCTCGATCAACATGATCTGGACCAGGTGGGTGAGGATGGCATCTCCGCCAGGTTTCTGCGTCGAACTTTCCTCTCCGATCACCGGCGATCCAGGTCAGGCGTTCCCCGCCAAGGTCATTGGCCTTGATGTGGACGACCGTGGGGAGGAGCCCCACGAGAAGCGGTGCGTTCGTAGGGTCGAACAGGAAGTATCCCCCAGCATCCGCACGGCAGGCTCGTTTTCTTGCTGTCCGTGGAGGATCTCGCCTRCCGGGGTCGCATCGGGAATGCGCATGGTCGGCCGCTCCAGGGCATCAAGGTCGCTTCCCATGCGAAAACCCGGGGTCGCCGGCAGGAGCACGTAGTCCCCGGGCTCCATCAGAAATGGCTCGACGCCGTCCAGATTGAGCCAGCACGCTCCCTTGAGCATCAGGCAGAAGCTTGGCTGGCCGTAATTGGGGTACTGGACCGCCCATTTTCCCGCCCCGCCGACGAACTTCGACAGAACGGTCCGGGGCCGCAGCAGGGCCACGATGGAAGCCAATGGATCACTGTCTAGACGATCGCGCATGAGATTGAGACTGCAAGCTATGGATCGTCTCAGTCAACCGAAATAGCATTAACCCATCATGAAAGGGGATTCGATATGAAAACTCACTACTGTCCGGTTAAATGATCAGCGCCGAGGCTGAAATCCAGCACTGGCGCGGGCTGCAGGCCGATTTTGTTTGGTGCCGATTTGAACTTCGATGGCGAGGAATGGCGAATGTAAGGGAGCTTCCCCGTCCCGATTAAGCCGCTRCGTGTTGCGGCTGCCGGCAACAAAGTGCCACGATGGGGTTGCGAATCTCCATCAACTCACTCGGAAGGGGAAGCCCCATGACTATTTTGTACGTTGGCATCGATCTCGCCAAGACCGTTTTCGCCGTCCACGCAGTGAATGAAGCYGGCAAGTCCGAGCTYGTGCGTCCGAACGTGGCGCGAGCCAAGTTGCTCGAATTGATCGTGTCGCTGCCGCCCTGCGTGATCGGCATGGAAGCATGCTCCGGYGSGCACCACTGGGCGCGCCAGTTCATGGCCCAYGGTCACACGGTGCGCCTGATGGCACCGAAGTTCGTCAGCCYGTATCGSCTRTCCGGCAAGCGTGGCAAGAATGACGCCGCCGACGCGGCGGCGATCTGCGAAGCGGTACAGCGGCCSAACATGAGATTCGTGCCGATCAARAGCTTGCAGCAGCAGTCACAACTGAGCGTGCATCGCGTGCGCCAGGGATTCATCGAGCAGCGCACGGCAACCATCAATCGGATACGCGGCTTGCTCAGTGAGTTCGGTGTCGTGCTGCCGCTGAAGGCATCGACCGTGCGCAGCCAGGCCATGGCGTGCCTGGAGGATCTACCCGGGTGGAGCAATACCGTCATCGGCGACTTGCTCAGCGAATTGACGCGCCTGGACGAGCGGATTGCGCTCTACGATCGGCACATCGCGCAGATGGCTAGCGAAGACACCCGGGCCCAGCACCTCATGCGCTTGCGTGGGGTCGGCCAGACCACCGCCACCGCGCTGCTGGCCATGATCGGCAACGGGCATGAGTTCAAGTGTGGTCGCCAGTTCACAGCCTGGCTCGGCTTGGTGCCCAGCCAGTACAGCTCGGGAGGCAAGGCACGACTGGGCCACATCACGAAAGCGGGCGATCCGTACATCCGATCGCTGCTGGTCCTGGGCGCCCGAGCGGTACTCAACTCAGCCACGAACAAAACTGATGCGGTCAGCCAATGGGCCACGGCGTTGGCCGAGCGTCGCGGCTACTGGCGAGCGATCGTCGCCATCGCTGCCAAGAATGCCCGCATGGCCTGGGCCGTACTGTCTCGAGGAGAGCAATTCACGATGCCGGCATGACCCAGTGGGTCAGCAACCCAAACCATTCGAACCGAGGATTTGCATCGAACCCATTCCACAATTTCTACCGCCGCTTGACGGCTCGCAGTGATGAAACAAGGTTGGACCTGCGCGGGGTGTGCCTGAGAAAAGTTCGGAGACGGCAACCGCCGTTCTCGATAGGCGAACGAGGCCCCCGCGCGCGTCTTTCATCAGGGTCCGCAGCCATACGGGTGCTGCATCAATGACCGTTTGTAGTTCAGCCAGTCCGCACCTTGTCTTCTTCCGTCACTGCCGCGCCCGGCTGATCGGCGCGTCATATCGCGACGTCATATCCAATTCGCAGTGGCGACCCCTCCCCACGAGGACCGTCAAGGCCGAGCATCGCTTGCATTCTGCGGGAGCCCACAAATATCGCTTGCATTCTGCGGGAAGCCCTTGTAGTAAATCGGTGCGGTGCCTGGAAACCCAGCATCCATGCCCCTGGGGATGGACGGGCCCGTTTGCTGATTTGATTCCCACGGGGCGATTTTTTCTGCGCGTGAGATACCGAGCGGTTTCCAGCCGGCGGGCACTACAGACTTTTCGTCCCCCCCGACAGGCTCAGCAGCTGCGCTAACGCTCGTCGGATCGTGCTTACGCCACACAAAAATGCCCTTTTCAGCGCATCGCACTCATGACGGCGCAATAAATTGCTGCGGTTCGCTCGATGATTCTTGAGGTCGCCACGCAGCATGCGGTCGAGGGACTGACCAGACCAAGAGCGCGTCGAGATGTTCGAGCGCTTCATTGGCGGCGACCGACAGGCCAAGGAGGGCCGTAGAGGAAGGTAAATCTGATACTGGCCACGCGCGCCGTTTTGTCTCTGGGCGGCTGCGCTTGTAGTCACAGATTTACGGTCGCAAGAAGGAAAGTAAATCTGGTACTTCGCAACCGCGCAAACCACATTCGATACTTCGCGAATCCAAGAACGCAAAGGCTGCGTAAGACATTGAATCATGAGGAGTTTCGCGCCACGCTTTTCGACGCCGCTGGACTCGCCAC
>NZ_JBFUIU010000728.1:0-4395 GCF_056401695.1 Variovorax sp. P4_D9 | reverse complement strand
TGGCCAAGCAGGGCCTGTTCATCTACAAGGGTCGTGGCAACGTGCCCGAAGCGTCGTTCGTGTCCGGCGAGTGCGCCATGATCGCCACCTCGTCCGGTTTCTACGGCAACGTGGCGAAGAACGCCAAGTTCGCCTACGGCCTGACCGCGCTGCCCTACTACCCCGACGTTCCGGGCGCGCCCCAGAACACGGTCATCGGCGGCGCCAGCCTGTGGGTGATGGCAGGCAAGAAGTCGGAAGAGTACAAGGGCATCGCCAAGTTCTTCAGCTTCATCTCGACACCTGACGTGCAGTCGGCCAGCCACAAGCGCACCGGCTACCTGCCGATCACCATGGCGGCCTACCAGCTCACCGACAAGTCGGGCTTCTACAAGGAGCATCCGGGGACTGACGTCGCCGTGACCCAGATGATCCGAAAGGTGACCGACAAGAGCCGCGGCATCCGGCTGGGCAACTACGTGCAGATCCGCGCCATCGAGGACGAGGAACTCGAACAGGTCTGGAGCGGCAAGAAGACCGCCAAGGAAGCGCTCGACGCGATCGTGACGCGTGGCAACGAGCAGTTGGAACGCTTCCAAAAGGCGAATAAAGGCTGACGCCTTTTTCGCCTTGGGCTTCCAGGTCGGCACCCCACCCCTGCCCTCCCTGCCAAGCGGGGAGGGTGCCTGCCCACCAGGCGGACGCAGTTAGACTCGCAGCCCCGCCGGGCCTGAGAACCGGCGGGGTTTCTTTTGAGGGATTCATGGAAAAACGCGTCGTCTTTCGCTCGGGCTGGCTGCCCTGGGCGCTGCTAGCGCCGCAAATGGCCGTCATCATCGTGTTCTTCTTCTGGCCGGCCAGCCAGGCGCTGATGCAATCGATGCAGATGCAGGATGCCTTCGGCACCGCGACTGAATGGGTCGGCTTCGACAATTTCAAGCAGTTGTTCTCGGACCCGAAGTACATCGACTCCTTCGAGACCACGGCGCTGTTCTCGATCCTGGTGGCTTTCTTCGGGCTCACGATCTCGCTCGTGCTGGCCGTCTTCGCGGACCGCATCGTGCGCGGAGCGATGCTCTACAAGACCCTGCTGATCCTGCCCTATGCCGTGGCGCCCGCGGTGGCCGCCGTGCTGTGGGTCTTCATGTTCTCGCCCTCCCTGGGCGTGGTCGCCTACGCACTCGGCAAGATCGGCATCGACTGGAACCACCTGCTCAACTCGACCCACGCCATGACGCTGATCGTGATGGCCGCGGTCTGGAAGCAAATCTCCTACAACTTCCTGTTCTTCCTGGCCGGCCTGCAGTCGATTCCCAAGTCTCTGATCGAGGCCGCCGCCATCGACGGCGCCGGGCCCCTGCGCCGCTTCTGGACGGTGCAGTTTCCGCTGCTGTCGCCGACCACCTTCTTCCTGCTCGTGATCAACATCGTCTACGCCTTCTTCGACACCTTCGCGATCGTCGATGCGGCGACCCAGGGCGGACCGGGCCGGGCGACCTCGATCCTGGTCTACAAGGTCTACTACGACGGCTTCAAGGCGATGGACCTCGGCGGCTCGGCCGCGCAGTCGGTGGTGTTGATGGCGATCGTGGTGGTACTCACCGTAATCCAGTTCCGCTACGTCGAAAAGAAGGTGAACTACTGATGGTCGAACGAAGCCCAAGCCTCGGCATCCTGGCCCATGCCGTGATGATCTTCGGCGTCCTGATCGTCGCCTTCCCGCTCTACCTGGCCTTCGTGGCATCGAGCCACACGGCCCAGGAAATCGTGCAAGCGCCGATGCCGCTTCTGCCCGGCGGCCACCTCTGGGAGACCTACAAGTCGGCCCTGTTCGGCCGCACGGCCGGCGCCGGATCGACCGCGCCGGTGGCTCGAATGATGTGGGTCAGCCTGGTGTCGGCACTGGTCATCACCTTCGGCAAGATCGCGATCTCGCTGCTGTCGGCGTTCGCGGTGGTGTACTTCCGCTTTCCGTTCAAGACGCTGTGCTTCTGGGCCATCTTCGTGACGCTGATGCTGCCGGTCGAAGTGCGCATCGGCCCGACCTACCAGGTCGTCTCGAACCTCGGCATGCTCAACAGCTACGCCGGCCTGACGATCCCGCTGATCGCCTCGGCGACCGCCACCTTCCTGTTCCGGCAGTTCTTCATGACCGTGCCCGACGAACTCATCGAGGCCGCCCGCATGGACGGCGCCGGCCCGATGCGCTTCTTCTGGGACGTGCTGCTGCCGCTGTCGAAGACCTCGATCGCGGCGCTATTCGTGATCCAGTTCATCTATGGCTGGAACCAGTACCTGTGGCCGCTGCTCGCGACCACCACCGAGGACATGTACCCGGTGGTGATCGGCATCAAGCGCATGATCGCCGGCGGCGACGGCCAGAACGAATGGAACATCGTAATGGCGACCGCGCTGCTGGCGATGCTGCCGCCCGCCCTGGTCGTGATCCTGATGCAGAAGTGGTTCGTCAAAGGCCTGGTGGATACGGAAAAGTAAATCACTTTGCGGGACAGACCAAAGTTGCGAAGCAATTTGCTCCGTCCCCAACTGACTAGAAACAATGGCTGCACTCTCACTTCGCAACGTCATCAAGCGCTACGGCCACGGGCCGAAGGCGAACCAGGTCATCCACGGCGTCAGCGCCGAGATCCCCGACCACGAATTCGTCGTCATCGTGGGGCCTTCGGGCTGCGGCAAGTCGACTCTGCTGCGGATGGTCGCGGGCCTGGAGGAGATCAGCGCCGGCGAGATCCGCATCGGCGACCGCGTCGTCAACAATCTCGAGCCGTCCGAGCGCGACATCGCGATGGTGTTCCAGAACTACGCGCTCTATCCGCACATGACGGTCTTCGACAACATGGCATACGGCCTGAAGATCGCCAAGGTGCCGGTGCCCGAGATCAAGACCCGGGTCGACAAGGCGGCCAAGATCCTCGAACTCGGCCACCTGCTCGAACGCAAGCCGCGCGAACTCTCGGGCGGCCAGCGCCAGCGCGTCGCCATGGGCCGTGCCATCGTGCGCCAGCCGAAGGTGTTCCTGTTCGACGAACCGCTGTCGAACTTGGACGCCAAGCTGCGCGCCCAGACCCGGCTCGAGATCCAGAAGCTGCACCGCGAGCTCGGCATCACCTCGCTGTTCGTGACSCACGACCAGGTCGAGGCCATGACGCTGGCCGAACGGATCATCGTCATGAACGGCGGCGTGATGGACCAGTTCGCCACCCCCGACGAGGTCTATTCGCGTCCCGCCACCACCTTCGTCGCGAGCTTCATCGGCTCGCCGCCGATGAACCTGCTGCGGCATGCGCCGGGCGTCCGACCCGGCATGATCCTCGGCATCCGGCCCGAACACCTGAGCCTCGATCCGAACGGCTGGTCGGTCCAGGTCGAGCATGTCGAACTGCTGGGCGCCGAGCGGCTGATCTACGGCCGCATCGGCGAAGAGCAGCTGATCATGCGGGTCGACGAGGGCCACACGCCGCCGGTCGCCGGCGACACCGTCAAGATCGCGGCACGCCAGGACAAGCTCCACTGGTTCGACGCYGGTTCCGGGAAGAGAAGCGCATGAGCGCAGCGCCGGCTGCCTGGCCCTACCCGCGCTGGATCGCCCATCGCGGTGCCGGCAAGCTGGCGCCCGAGAACACGCTGGCCGCCTTCCGCGTCGGCGCCGAGTACGGCTATCGCATGTTCGAATGCGACGCCAAGCTCAGTGCCGACGGCGTGCCCTTCCTCTTGCATGACGCAACGCTCGAGCGCACCAGCAGCGGTCGCGGGGTCGCAGGCGACCTGCCATGGAAGGCGCTGTCGCAGATCGACGCCGGTGCCTGGCATTCGCGCCGCTACGCCGGCGAGCCGCTGGCGAGCCTCGAGGGCCTGATCCGTTTCTGCCTGGCGAACCGCTACGCGCTGAACATCGAGATCAAGCCGCCCCCCGGGATCGAGCGCCTGACCGGCGAGGTCGTCGCCCGCCATGCCGCGCGGCTCTGGAACGACGCGGCCCTGCCGCCGCCCCTGCTCACCTCCTTTGCGCCCGACGCCCTTCGCGGGGCGCTCGCCACCCAGCCCGAATTGCCGCGCGGCCTGCTGCTGGACACGCTGCAGGAGGGTTGGCTCGCCACGGCGCTCGAACTCGGCTGCGTCGCCGTGGTCTGCAACTACGCGTTGTGGGACAGCGCGATAGTGGCGCAGGTGCACGACGCCGGAATGCGCGCGCTGAGCTACACAGTGAACGACGAACGGGCGGTCGAGCGGCTGCTCTCCCTCGGCACCGACGGTATCATCACCGACCGCGTCGACCGCTTCAGCCCAGGGTGACTGGCCCCCACGCTCCCTCACTTTGTGTGGTCGCTGCCCCCCGAGGGGGCCGCAGGCCGCCTTGGGGCGGCCCGGCGCCGGCCTAGGCTCGCCGCTGCCGGG
>NZ_JBFUIU010000727.1:0-4398 GCF_056401695.1 Variovorax sp. P4_D9 | reverse complement strand
ATCCGACACTGATCAACGGCCTGATCAGCCACCTGCGCCGAGTGAACCGCGAGTTCGGGGTCACGCTGTTCGTCATTGAACACAACATGCGGGTAATCATGCGGCTGGCCGAATACATCTACTGCCTCGCGCATGGCGAGTTGCTTGCGGAGGGACATCCTGACGCCATCCAGAATGATCAGCGGGTGATCGACGCCTACCTGGGGGCGCGCTGATGGTGATCCAGAAGCACGGGCAACGCGACGACGCCGATCTGGACGAGGACTGGCTCTCGGTCGATGACGTCGCGCGCGAGGCTGCGCTCCTGGTCGGCGAGGGGCCTTCGCGCGAGCGCATCGCCGAGCTGGCCGGCGGCAAGCCGCAGCTGTCTATCGAGAACCTCCATGCGGGCTACGGCAAGATGGAGGTTCTCCACGGCGTGAACCTGCAGGTGGCCGCCGGTCAGTCGCTGTGCATGATCGGCCCCAACGGCGCCGGTAAATCCACGGTGCTGCATTCCATCTACGGCTTCACGCGCATCACCGGCGGCAGCATCCGTGTCAACGGCGAGGACATCACGCGCTTGTCGCCGAACCAGAAGCTCAAGCATTCCGGCATCGCCTACGTCCTTCAGGACAACTCGGTGTTCCCCGACATGTCGGTGGAGGAAAACCTCCTCATGGGAGGCTTTCTGCTGGCGCATCCCGACCAGGCCAGGGAAGCCGTCGAACGCGTGTTTGTGAAGTACCCCAACCTGGCCCATCGCCGCCACCAGCCGGCGCGCGTGCTATCGGGCGGAGAGCGGCGCCTGCTCGAAATCTCGCGTGCGCTGGTGATGAATCCGCACATCTTGTTGGTGGACGAGCCTTCGATCGGGCTGGAGCCGCGCTTCATCGATATGGTCTTTGAAATCCTGTCCGACCTGCAACGCGACGAAGGCAAAGCCATCATCATGGTCGAGCAGAATGCAAAGAAGGGCCTGCAATTCGCCGACATCGGTTACGCGCTGGTTTCGGGGTCGGTGGCCATAGCGGGCACGGGTGCCGAACTGCTCGAAAATCCGGACGTCGGGCGCCTTTTTCTCGGTGCCCGGTTGACCGGTTCCTGATTTCAACCGCAAGGCACGGCCAGCAGGTTTCTTCACCCGGCCTTCGTGGATTCCCGCTCCCTTTCACCTCGCCGCTCCTCCGAAAGCACCACGGTCTCGAAGATTTCATAGTCCGACCCATGCAACAAGGCTGTGCCGCGTCCAAATTGCTGGATGTCTATTGGACAAGCGTCTATCGCCTGCGCGACGTCGCCTTCAGTGATGGAGATGAAGCCCGCGTTTGCGGAAGCTACGGCTGGTCACGGCGATGATGAGATTTACATGATGGCCAAGACCATGCGGGCCACGCCTGACACCTCCATGAAGGACTACATCGAGGCCGAGCAGGCAGCCGAGCGACTGAGGGACGGCTTCGCCGACTGCTTCGAGCGTTATGACGTCCTGCTCACCCCCGTGCAGCCAATTCCAGCCCAAAACCATGGGGTCTCGGAGTTYATCATCAACGGCCAGAAAGTGGACGCCACCTACCTGCAAGGTTCAACGGTGCATCTGAACGTGACTGGCCTGCCGGGCGTGTCGATCAGGTTTGGAACGAGCCGTGACGGAATGCCGATCGGGGTGCAACTCGTATCGACCTGGCTGGCTGAATCGACGCTGCTGCACGCCGCTTCGCTGCTGGAATCAGCCAGCCCTGTTCGTGGTCTTCACCCGACCATCTAAGCCGGGACGCGAGCCCATAACCACCACAACTCCCCGGTGGCCGTGCCGAGAATGGGCATCACGGTTCCGGCGCGCGCGACAACGCGCCGGGTTCGACCACCGCCACCAGCGCCTGCAATTCGTCGAGTGTCGTCTTCATTGTTGATTCCAAGTCAAATCTGTTTGCTTTATAGGCGACTTTTTCGCAAGGTCCAAAAGAACGAGACTAGGGGCCCGAGGGCCGTCGCGCCTACCCTTTTTCAATACATTGGAGCCCCTCCCATGAGCATTCCGTCCTTCGGACTAGGCACCTTCCGCCTCAAGGGCCAGACCGTCATCGATTCCGTGCGCAATGCACTGGATGTCGGCTACCGCGCCATCGACACGGCGCAGATCTACGAGAACGAGGCCGAGATCGGCCAGGCCATCGCCGAGTCCGGCGTACCGCGCTCCTCGCTGTTCGTGACCACCAAGATCTGGGTCGACAAACTCGCTGCATCAAGGCTGATCCCGAGCCTGCGCGAAAGCCTGGGCAAGCTGCGCACCGGCCATGTGGACCTGACGTTGATCCATTGGCCCTCCCCGGGCGGCGCGGTTCCGCTGGCCGAGACGCTGCAGGCCCTGGCCGAAGCACGAGACCTGGGCTTGACGATGCAGATCGGCGTATCGAACTTCACAAGCGCGCTGCTGCGCAAAGCGATCACGCTGGCCGGCCCCGGGCAGATCGCCACCAATCAGGTCGAGATCAGTCCCTACCTGCAGAACCGCAAGCTCGCCGCTTTCGCGCACGAGCAAGGTATCCACCTGACTTCGTACATGACGCTGGCCTACGGCAAGGTGCTTCAGGAGCCGGTGCTGCAGGCCATCGCCGCCCGCCATCGGGCGACGCCCGCGCAGGTGGCGCTGGCCTGGGCGCTGCAGCAGGACTACTCGGTAATCCCTTCTTCCACCCGGCGTGAGAACCTGCAGAGCAACCTGCAAGCAACGCGGCTGCACCTTGAAGAGGAGGACATCGCCGCCATCGCCACGCTGGAGCGCAATGAACGCCTGGCCAACCCCGAGGGCCTGGCACCGCAATGGGACTGAGCGCGGGGCCGGCCGTGCATATGCTGCCCGATAAGCATCGGACAATCGGCCGATCGCAATTTCCCGCAGGTGACATGCACCTCGCCAAGCAACTTCACATCGGGAGTTCCTGAGATGGACATCAAGCGCCTGCAGTTGCTGGCGGACATCGTCGAGGCGGGCAGCCTCAGCAAGGTCTGCGCGTCCCGGGGCATCGCGCAGTCCGCCCTCAGCAAGCACATTGCCGTCCTGGAGGGCGAATTCCGCGCGAAGCTCTTCTATCGCACGGGGCGCGGCGTCGTGCTGACCGAGTTCGGTCAGTCGATCATGCCCAGAGTCCGTTCGCTGCTTGGCGAGTTCGAGCAGCTGAAGAACGATGTCAGGGACCGCGCCGACGTTCCCAGCGGGCCCGTCAGGCTTGCCGTCCAGGCATCGATCACGCATGCGCTCGTGGGCCCGCTGTTCCAGCGCGTGCGGGCTGATTTCCCGAGGATCGACCTGCGCCTGATGGAAGGGTTCGCGGGCAGCATCGAGGATGCGCTGGCCAATGGTCGCGCGGACGTCGGCGTCTTCTCGCGCTATGGGGAGCACATCCACAAGACCGACGAGGAGCTCGCCACCAACGAGCTTTATCTGGTGGGTCGCGCCGGTGACGCCGCAGTCTCCCGGCCCGAGTGCAGCTTCGTTAACGCCGCGCGCCTTCCCCTCGTGCTGCCGGGCGCGCCGGACGGCCTGTACTTGATGCTGCTGGATGCGGCCAAGAAGGCGGATGTGCGGTTGAACACGGAGATCGAGGTCGACTCGCTCACCGCAATGCGCGAGATCGTGGCGAGCGGCGCGGCCTACAGCATCCTCACGCGCCAAGCCGTAGAGATAGATATGCAACTCGGCCGAATCGACGTCAGCCGCATCACCGACCCTGTCTTGACACGAACGCTGGTGCTTGCCACGAGCGCCCAGCGACCCCTGACCTACGCCAGTAGGACCGTCATCGACCTCATCCGCAAACTGACGCGCGACATGGCCGCGGCCGGCGTGCGAAGGAAGCCGGCGCTCGCGCCCTCCGCAGGTCGTCGCCGCAGCGCCGGCACTTCATGACATGCGCGCGGTCCGTGCATCCCCGCGCTTGTTCAGCAGATCGAGTGCCACGTCGACGATCATGTCTTCCTGCCCCCCGACCATCCGTCGCCTGCCGAGTTCCACGAGGATGTCCACGGCAGGGATGCCGTACTTGGCAGCAGCCGCTTCCGAATGCCTCAGGAAGCTCGAATACACACCGGCGTAACCCAGCGCCAGCGTTTCCCGGTCGACCCGCACCGGACGGTCCTGAAGCGGTCGCACCAGATCCTCGGCCGCGTTCATCAGCGCGAACAGATCGCAGCCATGGTTCCAGCCCAGGCGGTCGGCGGCTGCGATGAACACCTCCAGCGGCGCGTTGCCGGCGCCCGCGCCCATGCCGGCCAGGCTGGCGTCAACGCGGTTGCAGCCCTCCTCCACCGCCACGATGGAATTTGCCACGCCGAGTGACAGGTTGTGATGTGCATGGATGCCGATCTGCGTGTCCGCGCGCAGGGTCTCCCTGAATGCGCGGATCCGCTGCCGCACAT
>NZ_JBFUIU010000726.1:0-4405 GCF_056401695.1 Variovorax sp. P4_D9 | reverse complement strand
CCCGCCACTTCTTCGGGCATGCCTGCGCGGCTCCCTCGGCCTTTTCCTCGGAATCTCGCGTGCGAGCGAGTCGATCTGCACGATCCGCAGCATGGACGGGCTGCCGCCGGCGCGATGCGAGCGTCCGGGCCTGCACCGCCACCCGGCCACCGAGATCACCCCCGCGATGCGGTCGCTGAACTGCGCGAGCGTGCGCAACGCCGGCGTGCCCGAGGCCGGCACCCGGAGTACAGTAATGCAGTCACGTCTTGCGATTGTGGAGCACCCAAGCACCGATGCCGAGCGCGGGATCAAGAATCGCAAAGGCTCCCAAGGTATGAGGAAATATTCCAGCGATCGCTAAGGGCACTAGCACCAACGGAACGAGTATCACTCGGTCGAGCACGGAGGCGGGGGCGAAATTTCGCCCCCCAGAACGACCACCGAACACGTAGAGCCAGCCAATGACGGCGACAGTCATGCCAAGTACGCGGAAGAGCGCTCCTTCGTTTCCAACAAAAGGTGGATCAAAAAGGAGCGTCTGCACCGCGCCCGGCCACACCATGAGCAAAGCTCCCGCCCCAAGGTAGATATAGCCATTCATCACCGAGTACTTCGATGCTGTGGACAAGTTGGCAGGCTGCGCGAGAAGATCACTCATGAACGACATAGCGTGCTCCTTGCGCAATTCCGATCACACGTGATCGCCTTCCAGTCGCCCAACAGGTTCTTGCCGAACAGAGACCGCAGACGCCGATCCCAGATCGCCGCCCAGGCCGACCCACAGGAAACTCAAGCCACTCACTTCCGACTCCTGCCGCTCAGGCTACTCATATGGCTTGTTACGGTGCTCACCGGTAGCCGCCGCGGACCTTGCCGCGGAACACCCAGTAGACGCCGATGGTGTAGATCGCGATCACCGGCAGCACCACCACGGCGCCGTAGAACAGGAATCGGAGCGATTCCTCCGGCGCCGCTGCACTGGCCACCGTGACTGCATACGGGACCATGTAGGGCCAGAACATCACGCCGAGCGTCAGGTACGACGCTGCGATGAACACCACGGTCAGCGTGTATGCGACGCCATCGCGGCGCGCACGAGCGCCCGTCACGACACCGATCAACGAGGCGATCGCCACCGCGACAAAGACCCACCCCCATGGCCGATCCTTCAGATGGCTCTGCGCGATCGCGCTTRCGTCGAAGCTCAACGACACGGCGAACGCCAGGCCGAGCACCACGAGGACGGCCGCGGCGAGCCACGGGATGCGGCGATAGGCCCAGTCACGCAGATTGCCTTCGCTCTTGAGCACGATCCAGCCCGCACCCAGCAGCGCATAGCCGAGGACGAGGCCGATGCCGGTCAGAACCGAGAACGGATGCAGCCATTCGAAGGATGTGCCGGCGAACTGATCGTTCGCCACCGGAAGGCCGCGCATCAATGCGCCCACGGCGGCCCCCTGCACGAAGGCGACCACCGTCGACCCCAGAAAGAACCCCAAATCCCACAACCAGCGTGTCTTCACGCTGCGGTAACGGAATTCGAAGGCAATGCCGCGGAAGATCAGGCCGACGAGCAACAGCAGGACAGGCAGGTAGAACGCGCCCAGGAACACGGCATACACCACCGGAAAGGTCGCAAACAGGCCGGCGCCGATGATCACTAGCCAGGTCTCGTTGCCGTCCCAGAACGGTGCGATCGTGTCCATCATGTGCAGACGGTGGTCCTGATCGCTGGTGGTGCCGAAAAGGATTCCGACACCGAGGTCGAAGCCGTCCAGGATCACATAGACCAGGATCGAGATGGCGATGACCGACGCCCAGAAAAGCGCCAGGTCGCTGGGCACGGCCGGGTTCACCGCGTGCCTCCGGATCCGTCATTAGGCGCGGCGTCCGTGCGCGCGGCGACGGCCAGCGGCCGGCTGCCGGTGACGTTGGACGTGGCTTGCGTCTTGGCACGCGGTCCCTGGCGCAGGAGCTTGTAGATGTAGTAGATGCCGAAGGAAATGAAGAACCAGTACACCACCACGTAGACGATCAGCGAGGTCAGCACGTCACCCGTGGTCAGCGAGGGGGTGACGGCGTCTTTGGTGCGCAGCAGGCCGTAGACCACCCAGGGCTGGCGTCCGATCTCCGCCGTGTACCAGCCGGTGAGGATGGCGACGAAGCCGGTCGGGAAGGCCGCGAAGGTGCACCACAGGAACCAGCGCGACGACTCCAGCTTCCCGCGCCATCGCAGGAAATTGCCGAGCCACGAGACGGCCAGCATGATGAGACCCATGCCGACCATCAGCCGGAAGGTCCAGAAGGGAATCAGCACCGGCGGCCAGTCTTCGCGAGGAAAGGACTCGAGGCCGCGCTCGGCGGCGGTGAAGTTGCCCGATGCGATGAAGCTGCCGAGCTTGGGCACCGTGATGGCGTAGAGGTTGCGCTGGTTCGCCTCGTCGGGGATGGCGACCAGGACTTCGCTGGCGGGCTGCTCGTTCTTCCAGCGTGCCTCGATCGCGGCGAACTTGGCGGGCTGGTGAGCCAGCACGTACAGGCCCGTCAAATGACCGAAGAAGAGCTGAACCGGGATCAGCACCGCGACCAGCCCGAGGCCCCAGTGCAGCATCATCCGGCCTTCGTCGAAGTGCACCCGGCGCAAGAGATACCAGGCCCCGGTCCCCGACACGCACATCGCGGTCGTCAGCAAGGCGGCGAGCAGCATGTGCGGCCAGCGCACCATCTRTATCGGTCCGAGCACGATCTGCATCCAGTCGGTCGGAATGATCTTGCCGTCCACCACCGTGTGGCCAAGCGGGACCTGCATCCAGCTGTTGTTGGCCAGGATCCAGAAGGACGAGAACATCGTGCCCAGCGACACCATGCAGCATGAGAAAAAGTAGAAACGCGGCGACACCCGGTCGCGCCCGAGCAGCATCACGCCGAAGAAGGTGGCCTCGAGCATGAAGGCCGTGAAACCCTCGTAGCCGAGCAGCGGGCCTTGAATCGAACCGGTCTTGACGGCGAGCACACCCCAGTTGGTGCCGAACTGGAAGGCCATGACAATGCCCGTGACCACGCCCATGCCGAAAGAGACGGCGAAGATCGGCAACCAGAAATCGAACACCCGGCGATAGAGCGCGTTGCCCGTCGCCAACCGCGCACCCTCGATCGTGGCGAGCCATGCGGCCAGCCCGATCGTGAATGCCGGGAAGATGATGTGAAAGCTGATGACGAATCCGAACTGGATCCGCGACAGCATCACCGGGTCGAGGTCCATGGTTCGAAGTCCCGTTTCATTTCTTCGCCGCGGCGCTGTCGAGGCCCAGGACCACGACCCTTGCGTGCCTCGGCTTCGTTGGCCACGCGACCATGGTGAATCCGTCAGCGACGGCAACTTTCTGCACGCCATCCACGGTGTACGTGATCACGCCGCCTCCGATGCCGCCGCCGGTTCCGAGCGGGCCTCCCCAGAGTTTCTGGCCGGTGGAAGCGTCCAGCGCATAGAAATGGCCGCCGAGGTCGGCGAAGAACACGATTCCACCGGCCGTCGGCGTGATGGCAGCGACAATAGGATAGTTGGACTTGACCCGCCATTTCCAGACCCCGGTGTCGGCGTCGCTGGCATAGATCCACCCGGCCCAGTATCCGTCGGTACGGTCCTCCTTGCCGAACATGTTGATCGGGTTGAGGGTTGCCATTCCGGTCCAGGGCTGGCCGACGGCTACCGATCGCATTCTCTCGTCAGTCTTGATCTTGACGGTATCGCACCAGTCGACGGTCCCCGTGATGATGAGATTCGTGGTCGGATCGAAGCCCGGGGTGTTCCATTCGGTGCCTCCCACCGGACCCGGACAGAAGTGAACATCCTTGCCGACGGCGAACGTGCCCTCCACATTCTCGATCGTGGTCACCGGCACACGGTAGAGCAGCTTGTTGGTGGCGAGCTCGTAGCCATAGAGGTGCCCGTCCTTCGGTGCGACCGTCATGAGCTGCTTGCCGCCCAGGGTCTGATGCAGGATGGGCGGACTGGACACGTCCCAGTCGTGCCAGTCCTTCTTCACGACCTTGAAGTTGTTCTTGTAGTCGCCCGTCTTGGCGTCGAGCACAACGACAGAGTCCGTGAAGAGGTTGTCGCCTTCGCGTGCCCCGGAAGCGAAGTCGGGGGCCGGATTGCCTCCCGGAACATACAGCAAGCCATTCTTGATATCGAGGGTGTACGAGGTCCAGGTGCCGCCGCCGCTGATGGGGATGCCTGGCGCATTGTTCCAAGTCGAATTGTCGAGCGGCGACTTGCCCACCGGGYCCCGTGCGACGTCGCCCTCGCCCTTGGGAACGAGGAAGAACTGCCAGACGACCTTGCCGGTCTTTCCGTCGAGTGCGTAGACCTTGCCCTTGCCGCCTTTGTAGTCTCCGCCGGCATTGCCGATGTAGACAAGGC
>NZ_JBFUIU010000725.1:0-4407 GCF_056401695.1 Variovorax sp. P4_D9 | reverse complement strand
CCTCCAGCATCTCGCTCCGGTGGTCAGTTGTGCATCGCTGACGGACCTGCGACAGCGGCTTGCCGAGCCGGTCGAGATGATCTATTTCTACACGCATGGACGCCATCAGGACCTCCCCGGTAGAGCCCAATCGACGCCCACGCTTGCGCTCGGGACCAGTGATCTGCTGCTGCCGGAGACTATTGCGGCGTGGCGTCGTGGTTCGTGGCCAGCCGACCACTGGCAAGGAACATCACCCTTGGTGTTCATCAACGGCTGCCACACTGTGGAGATCACCCCTGAGTCACTGGTCAGCTTCGTCGAATCCTTCGCCAACGCGTCTGCGGCCGGAGTGATCGGTACGGAGATCGCGATAGCGCAGCGGGTCGCGGGGGAGGTGGCGGAGGAGTTCTTCCGTCATTTCCGGGCCGAGCTGACGGTTGGCGAGGCACTGCACCGGACGCGCATTCACCTGCTGCTTAAGGGCAATCTGCTTGGCCTCGCGTACACGCCGTACTGCTCAACAGAACTCAGGCTGTCAACCACAGGACATAATCAGCACGCCGCGGTGGCCTGAGTTGAGTCACATCATTCGCTCTTCGAAGGATCTTGGCACGGCTCATGGATAGGGGAGGATCTCAAGGTGGAAGTGCACAACAGTCGCGGCACCATGTCTCGTCAGTTGGGGCAATATGACCATGCCCTGACCAACCTAGACCGGGCCATCGAGCTCGATCCAACCTACGCCCTGGCTTACGTCAACCGCGGTGCGACCTATCATGATTTGAAGCGTTATGACGAGGCGCTCGCCGATTTCGGCAAGGCGATTGAACTCGACCCGACCAACGCTCAGGCCTTCAGCAACCGCGGTGTCACAAACTGGTGGCTGCGGCGGCATGATGAAGCATTGCTCGCCTTTCGCAAAGCTATCGAGCTCGACCCGAGCTTTGCCGTCGCCTACCTGAACCGAGGCGGCCTATATGGAGACCTGAAGAAGCATGACCAGGCTCTGCGTGACCTTGACAAGGCCATTCACTTCGATCCGAATCTTGTTCTAGCCTACTGCAATCGCGGCAACACCTATCGCGGCCTGCAGCAGTATGAACGGGCCCTGACCGATTGCATCAAGGCCATCGAGCTCGATCCGGCATCTACTCTGGCCCACGTGATACGGGGCAGCACCTACTCCGACTTGCGGCAGTATGACCGAGCCCTGGCCGACTACGGTAAGGCGATCGAGCTCGATCCAGCCTACGCTCTGGCTTACAGCGCCCGCGGCCGTACTTATACTCAGCTAGAGCAGTGTGACCGAGCCCTGCCCGACTTCACCAAGGCCATTGAGCTCGATGCAACGGATGTTCGAGCCTACAACAATCGCGGCCAAGCCTACAGTAGCCTGCGCCAGTATGACCTCGCCTTGGCCGACTTCAGCAAGGCCATCGCGCTCGCGCCCAACGATGGTGAAGCGCGCTTTCATCGCGGCACGACCTACAACGACCTGCAGCGCTATTCCCAAGGTCTCGACGATCTCGACAAGGCAGTCGAGATCGACCCGACCAACGCCCGATGTTATAACAACCGTGCCACCTCATATCGTGGCTTGCAGCGGTTTGAGCAATCCCTGTCCGACCTCAACAAGGCCATCGAGCTCGACCCGAGCTACACTTTGGCGTACTGCAATCGCGGCAACCGCTACTTCGACCTGCAACGGTATGACGAAGCCCTGACGGACCTGAACAGGGCGATCGAACTTGCCCCCAACCACGCTCCTGCCTACTACGGTCGCGGCAACGTCTATCGTGTGGTACAGCGGTATGACCATGCGCTCGCCGACTACGATCGGGCCATCGAGCTCGACTCGAACGATGCCCATGCCTATAACAATCGCGGTGTCGCCTACGGCGACCTGGAGCAGCACCACAAGGCCGTGGCCGATTTCGGCAAGGCTATCGAGCTCGACCCGAACGATGCTCAGGCGTACCGAAATCGTGCCATGGCTTACAGTCAGGTCCAGCAGAACCAGAAGGCGTTGTCCGACTATAACAAGGCGATTGCCCTCGATCCGGCCCAGGCTCAGGCCTACTTCGACCGCGGGCACGTTCATGATCAGTTGCAGCAGTACGACCAGGCCCTCTCCGACTACAACAAGGCGATCGAGTTCGGCCTGGGCGGTGCTTCGGTCTACAACAATCGTGGCCATATCCATGCCGAGCTACGGCAGGACGACCGGGCGCTGGCCGACTACCGCAAGGCCATCGAGCTCGATCCAGCAAACGCGACTACCTACGCGAATGTGGGCAGGTTATTCGCCAATCATGGAAAAGTGCGTGAGGCGCTGCCGTTCTTCGAGCAGGCGGCACGACTCGGTCACCCTCAGGCAGCGCAGTACGCGCGGACGGTCCGACGGATGCTGCGGGGTGGGTAGTGTTCTGATCGACAAATTCGCAGACCAAAACGCTTGACGCTGGCGAGGTTTTCATCGGCGAGCGAACGTCCGGTTCCAGAGGTCGCCGTCGTCGGCTCCGGGTCGGCAGCGCCAGTCCGGCTGATCGAACTGCTGCCGTACCGCTCTCATCGGCTGTCGATCGCGGCAGCTAGACCGTAAGGGACCGCTTTGGAGAATGGGCGCGCTCAACGGCCGACGCCCTATGGCGGCTGTACTTTGAAACCGGAAATTGGCATCGCGATTTCCTGATCGATCATATGTCCGGAAGTGGCCGGCAGTTCCAGTTCGAGGCCCAAGCTCGAACGCGTGCTCCAGACTGTCTGCTGTCCTTCGAATTTGGCTGCCGAATGACGGCGGTCGCCGAAAGCTGACATCGGCTCGTTTCTTGACGAACGGCCGGTCTACTTTGGAACTTGACCGTCGCCGACGTCGCCGACGTCGCTGAGGAAGTTCGAGCTGAACGCCAGCTCGGATCGCGGGCGGCTACAGACGAATCGCGCGTGAGCGGCTGCTTCCAAATGTCGCGAACAGGCGCTCCGGGCCCCAAGCGGGTGTACACCGGGCGTCGAAGATGCTTGAAGGCAGGCGTTCGCACGGAATTTGAGGCGTTGCCGCTCAGCCGCTGTCCCTGATCAACACCTCAAGTCGAAGAATTCCTTCGGTAAGCGTCTGGCCGTGGCATCTTGAGGTGACGTGGCCAGTGGCCGAGCATCGCGTCCATGATGAACATGGTGGACGCGGCTTGGGCGAAGGCAATGGTGTTCGCCTCGCGCTGGCTCGGCGTCGTCGTGCTGACCGTGTTCATTTTCGGTCGATCAGCGGCCGTCTCGGCGCGGCGCCTGTGGTCGACCTGGTCGACCTCAGCCGGCAGGCTGCCACCGGTGGGGCAGCAACTCCTCGATCTGGCTGTTCAACTGCATCGGCAGCCGGGTGAGGACGTCCTTCAGGTAGGCCCATGGCTCGTGCCCGTTGAGCTTGGCCGACTGAAGCAAGCTCATCACGACAGCAGCCCGCTCGCCGGCCAACTGGCTCCCAATAAAAAGCCAATTTCTTCTTCCAACTGCTATTGGCCGCATCCGRTTCTCACAATGGTTGTTGTCCAGCGGCACGTCGCCATCGAGCAGGAAGCGACCGAACCCCTCCCAGCGGTTCAAGCTGTAGTCAATCGCCTTGGCGATCGCGCTACCGTCGGGCACGCGCGTGCGCTCGAGTTTGAGCCACAGATGCAGCTGATCCCACAATGGCTTGGATCGCTCCTGCCGCATCTGCAGCCGCTCCTCRCAGGTCAATTCCCTGGCGTCGGCCTCGATTCTGTACAGCCATGCGATGCGCTGTATCGCCTCGGCGGCGACCGGGCTCGCTTGGGGTGCGGTCTTGATGAGTTCGTCAAACTTCCTTCTCGCATGAGCGACGCAAAAAGCGGCGCTGCGCCCTTCGAGCGACAGGACACCGTCATAGCCCGCATAGGCATCGATGACGAGCGTGCCACACCAGCCCTTGAGGAACTCGCTCGGGTACTTGCCGCCTCGCCCGAGGCAGAAGTCGAACACCACCCCGGGCTCGGGGTCGAAGGCGCCGCGCACGTAGGACCACATGTAGGACTTCTTGGTCTTGCCCGCACCGGGGTCCAGCATGGAGACCGGCGTCTCGTCGGCCTGCAAGATGCGCGAACTGAGCACGAACGCCCGGTGCGCGTCGTACAGCGGCATCATTTGCGCACCGGTCTGTCCGCCCCAGGCCGCCAGCGTCGAGCGCGGCGTGCGCACGCCCGAGCGGGCGTTGATCTGCTCCTGCCGATAGTACGGAATGTGGTCGACGAAGCGGCTGATCGCCGTATGGGCCTGCAGGCCCGGCGTTGGCAGCGCGTTGTCGAAGACCTGCGGGGCAGCCGGCTCCTGCACCAGCAGCTGGCAGCACTTGCACGCCCACTTGCCGCGGATTTGCCGCTGCACGAAGAACTGCGCCGGAACGATGTCCAGCCG
>NZ_JBFUIU010000724.1:0-4415 GCF_056401695.1 Variovorax sp. P4_D9 | reverse complement strand
AAGCACGGGACATAACACAGAGCTATACCCCATCGCCGAATCGGCAATGGCGTCGCCGGGCCAGGACTCCTAGGATGCGCAGCAACCGCCCCGACCCCCGGGGCCCTGCACATCAAGGACACCAAGCGCCATGAAGATCGGACTGATAGGACTGGGCAATATCGGGGTGCACTTCGGCACCCGCCTGCTGGCGGCTGGCCATGAACTGGTGGTCCATGACCGCAGCGCTCCCGCGCAGCAGCGCATGGCCGACAAGGGCGCCCAGGTGGCGACCAGCGCGCGCGAACTGGCTTCGCAGGTCGAGATGGTGCTGCTGTGCCTGCCGATGCCGGCCATCGTGAAGGATGTGGCCGTTGGCGCCGGCAACGTGATCGACGGCAGCGCCGTGCGCCTGGTGCTGGACCTGTCGACCACCGGCCCCTCGGCGACACGCGAGATCGCCACTGCCCTGGAGGCGCGCAACATCGCGTTCGTGAGCGCGCCGGTCAGCGGTGGCACCGTCGCGGCGGAAAAGGGGACACTGGCCGTGATGCCGGCCGGGGCGGAGGCTGCCTATCGCGAAGTCGAGCCACTGCTGCGCGTGCTGGGCAAGAACATCTTCTATCTCGGCGTCGATCCCACGCTCGGCCAGACGATGAAGATCATCAACAACACGCTCTACGCCACCAGCATGGTGGCCAGCTGCGAGGCGCTGGTCTACGGCGTGAAGGCGGGCCTGGATGCCAAGACCATGCTCGACGTTCTCAACGCCTCCAGCGGCCGCTCGTTCGCCACGCTGGAGCGCATCCCGCAGTGCGTGCTCGACCGGAGCTTTCCGGTTCGCTTCACCACCGAGCTGCTGCACAAAGACATCAAGATGTGCATCGACGAGGCCGAGAAGATCGGCGCTCCCATGCTGGTGAGCCCGGCCGCCCGGCAGTTCCTGGCTTTTGCCATCACCCAGGGCGATGGGCAGCGCGACAACGTCTATCCGATCCGCCATTTCGAGCAATGGGCCGGCGTGCAGTTCGGCAGCGCGCCCGAAGCCGCCGCCTGAATCCGACCCTTCCCAACAAATCTGGAGCAACCCATGTCACTGATCAACGTCCGCAAGAAGCTGCTGACCCTCGAAACCGTCTACCACGAAGGCGGGCCCGCCCGTGCCGAGCCCATTCGCATGGGCTCCATCGCGGTGGTGGTCAACAACCCCTACGCCGGCCGCTATGTCGAAGACCTGTCCGAGCTGGTGAAGGCCGCGACAGAACTGGCCAAGGAACTGGTGCCCGAACTGCTGGCCGCGCTCGGCGGCGCCGATGCCATCCAGGCCTACGGCAAGGGTGCCATCGTCGGTGTCAACGGTGAACTGGAGCACGGCGCCATCTGGCATGAGGCGGGGGGCTGGTCGATGCGCGCCAATCTGCCCAAGGCCAAGTCCATCGTGCCGACGGCCAAGGTCGTCGCGAGCGCCGGCATGCGGCTGCCGATTCCCATGCACAACATCGAGGCGGCTTACGTGCGTAGCCATTTCAGCACCATGGACGTCGGCGTGATCGACGGCCCGCGCCCGGACGAGTGTCTCTATGCACTGGTCATGTCCACCGGCGGCCGGGTCCACGAGCGACTGGGAGGTCTGCGGGTCGATCAGATTTCTGTCGGTGACGGGCAGCGCTGAGCCGCGGCCGGCCGCCCCGCATTCACTCTTACGCCGGGCCCTCGCGCCGGCCGGACGCCACCCATGAAACCCCTGCTCCTTGTCCTGGTCTACTTGTCCGAAGAACACCGCGCCCTGGTGGCGGGGCAGTTCGAGATGATCTATGCCCCGATCGAGAAACCCAACGTGGACCGGTCGGAAGCCGCAGCACTGATCGCAGCGCACGGCGACGCCATCCGGATGGTACTCACCAACGGCGCGACCGGGCTCACGCCCGGGGAATTCTCGGGCCTGGCCGCGCTGGAACTGGTCTGCAGCTTGGGCGTGGGCTACGAGAAGATTTCGCTGGACGCGGCGGCCACGCGCGGCATACGGGTGTGCAATGCCGCCGGCACCAACGACGCTGCCGTGGCTGACCATGCCATGGCCATCCTGCTGGCGGCCATCCGCCGCATTCCTTTCCTCAACAGTGGTGTGCGCAACGGCCTGTGGCGCGACGACATCCCGCGCCCGCCGCATGTGTCGGGCCGCAAGCTTGGCATCTTCGGCCTGGGCGCCATCGGCCGCCAGGTGGCACGCCGCGCCACCGGCTTCGACATGGAGATCGGCTACAGCAGCCGCACGCGGCGCGACGACTCTGGCTACCGCTGGTTCAACGACATCTACGCCCTCGCGACGTGGTGCGATTTCCTGGTGATCAGCGCGCCCGCCGGCGGCCAGACCCACCACATCGTCGGAGGCTCGGTGCTCGACGCGCTCGGCCCTGGCGGGGTGCTGGTCAACGTGTCGCGCGGCTCGCTGGTGGACACGGCAGCGCTGGCAAATGCACTGCGCGATGCCCGCATCCACGCTGCGGCCCTCGACGTCTACGAGAGCGAGCCACTGCCCCCCGCGGCACTGCTGGAATTCGACAACGCGATCCTGACGCCGCACATCGCCGGCATATCGCCGGAGGCCATCCATGCCTCTGTCGTCCGCTTCATGGACAACGCGACCCGGCATTTCGCCGGGCTGCCCCTGCTGACCCCTGTCAACTGAAATGACCTATTGCAAACGGGTCGGCGGCGAGTGGGTGCCCGGCGCCACTTTCATGGCCTATGCCAGTCCCGCGAGGGCTTCAATGTCGGGCAGACGATAGACCCGACATGCCGTGCGGTGAAACAAGTCACTTCGCTCGTCCGCTGACAGGTGGCGGCTCGCCAGCTTGAACGCGTTCCAGAGTTCCGGGTACCCGCAGGACTGCTTGTCGACAGGGAAATTGCCTTCGAACATGCATCGCCCCGGTCCAAAGGCCTCGATGCATGTCTCGATCAGGGGCCACCAGGCCCTTGCCAGCTCGGGCGACGTGGCGGGCCTTCCGGCGTGTTCGAATCCGAAGCCGAACACCGGCATCCCCAATCCCCCGATCTTGATCGACACGTTGGGCCGGGCGGCCAGACTTCGCAGATCGCGTCGCCAGCGTTCGACGTTCGCGGCGCGTTCGGGCCTGTAGTCTTCAACGCCAATCAAGCCGCCCACATGGTTGACGATGATGGGCGTCGCCGGGAACGCTTCGGCCAGGTCGCGCAGTTCTCCCAATTGGGGGTGGTACACCCAGGCGTCGAAACTCAGCCCGAACCTGTCCAATTGCGCCATTCCCTTGCGAAATGCTGCGTCTGCAAGCAGATGCGGCCGAGGCTTGCCCTTGATGAAGCGGCCCACCACACCTCCGTCATAGGGCGCCACGTGGCGTATCCCGCGCAGGCGTCCTTCGCCAGCGACCGCATGCGCTGCCAGCACGTCGGCAACGGCGTCGCCAAGCGTCAGGTCGGCGTGGGCCACGATACCTGCCGCCACCTTGCAGTGGCCATGCGAAGTCCTGACGGGGGCCCTCGTCAGACCGACGATCCTCTCGACCTCGCCGACCGGCCTGAAGCTTTCCGGCCCGGTTGGGCGCCATCCCGGTTCGTAGGCTTCCACATAGACGGTTGCCATGATCCTGTGGCCGCTCGCGAGATCACGCTCGAGATCCTCGAGGCGGTAGTAATGGTCATCGGTGACCGTCCCGTACAGGTGATGGTGCGGGTCGACGATGGGCAGTCCGGGCTCCAGGGCCTCTTCGACGGAGCTGCTGGAGTGCCAGTCCAACAGCTCGCGGGTGTGCCGTTGCAAAGTACCGCGGTACGCGGGCGCCTCGCCGTCATGCATGGTTGCGCCGGGCGTCAATGCCCGCCCAGATACACCCGCTGCAGGAGCTCGCCCTCCCGCAACTCGCCTGCGAAAGCGGCAGCGGCGACGCGGCCTGTCTCGACCAGATACCCATAGTTCGCGTGCCGGAGCGCTTTCTCCACCAACTGCTCGACCAGCAAGATGGCCAGGCCACTCCTGCAAAGGCCTGATGCAACCTCCAGGATCCGGTCGATCACCATCGGCGCAAGACCGCCTGAAGGTTCGTCCAGGATGAGCAATTTCGGTTCGCCGATGACACCCTGCCCGACGGCCAGGATCTGTTGTTGCCCTCCCGAAAGACGCGACGCCATCTGGTGGCGCCGCTCCGCCAGCTCGGGAAACATTTCGTAGATTCTGTCGAGCTTGCTCCGGTCGCCACGGGGATGGGCCGCATAGGTCCCGATCAGCAGGTTGTCCTCGATCGACAGCGTGTGGAATACGCGATGCCCCTCGAGCACCTGAACGATGCCGGCCTTCACGATGTCGCGCGGTGTGGATCGGCTGAGTTCACGGCCTTCGAAGTGAACCGTCCCCGAGCGCATTGGCACCAGGCCCGAAATGGCGTGCAGCAAGGTGC
>NZ_JBFUIU010000723.1:0-4425 GCF_056401695.1 Variovorax sp. P4_D9 | reverse complement strand
AAGCAAGCCAACAGCTTTGACGGATCAGCCGTTCGTCTCGCGCTGGAGGACCTGAAGACCCCGGTCCAGGGTGTTCTGAAAACCTACGACAAACCCTTCAGCAAGACCAACCACGAAGCCTTGACGGCCAAGGACCTGGTGTGGATTCGCTGGAAGGACGGCAAGCTGATGCCGTACACGGACTCGATCGTCGGCTCGCTGGCTGGCGCGGACTTCAAGCAGTAACGCGAATCGCGTATCCGGGCCGCATCCCGCGGCCCGGGCAATCATCTCGGAGGCAACTATGGTTGAGGCGCTCTTACAAGCGATTCTCAGTGGCTTGGCCGTGGGCGGTGCCTACGCGCTGGTCGCCCTGGGTTTCAGCATCACTTTCACGACGACCAAGACACTGAACTTCTCGCATGGCGAGTTCGTGTCGGCGGGTGCATTCATCGGCATGAGCGCGCTCTTCCTGGTCCTCGGGCTTCCTGTGACGTCGACCACATTCGGTCAGGCTCTGCCCGGCGCTGGGGCCCAACTGCTCGCCCTCGTGGCGGCGCTGGGGGTCATGGGCCTTCTGGGATGGCTTCTCTATGCGATTGGTGTGCGCCCCTTCGCGGGTCGGCCAGGCATGGCCTGGGTCATGAGCACCCTCGGCTTCGGAGTCATTTTGCAAAGCATCGGCTTGGCCATTTGGGGACCGAAGCCCGTGGTCGTACCCGGGCCGGTGGGCGACGAAGTGATCCGACTGCTCGGAATTGGCGTCCGTCCCCAGGAGCTTCTGACGCTGGCCGTCGCCGTGGTCATCATGATTGGCTTCGACTTCGTCATGAATCGAACCATGGTGGGCAAAGCCATGCGTGCAGTGGCCGCGAACGGCAACGTGGCCAGCCTCATGGGCATCAACACCAACGCCGTGATGATCGGTGCCTTCGTGATCAGCTCGGCGCTCGCTGGCCTGTCCGGCTTCCTCCTCGCGCCGATCGCCCAAGCGTCGCTCTTCATGGGCCTGACGGTGGGCCTGAAGGGATTCTCTGGCGCCATGATCGGAGGCCTTAGCAACCCGCGTGGCTGTGTGATCGGCGGGTTCGTTCTCGGTGTCTTCGAGTCGTTGGTCAATCTGTGGCAGGCCCAGTGGCGCGAGGTGGCCGTCTTCGCACTCGTGATTCTGGTCCTTGCGTTCCGTCCGACAGGTTTGTTCGGCAAGAAGCTGGTGGAGAAGGTATGAAGCGCACTCAACATCTCTTGGGCGTCGTGCTCGTCGCTGCTGCCCTGGTCGGCATCACGTCCCTGTTCGGCAACGACTACTACCTGCGCATCGTCTTCATGATGTGCGTCTACTACCTCTGCGCCGCCGGYATGAACGTGCTGGTGGGCTATGCGGGGCAGAAGTCGCTGGGCCAGGCAGGGCTCTTCGCTGCGGGAGCCTATGCGGTTGCACTGCTGACGACGCGTACCGAAATGAACCCATGRCTCGCGCTTGTGGTGGCAGCCGGTATCTCTGCGGTTTGCGGCGTCCTCATCGCATTGCCATCACTGCGAGTGAAGGGGCCATACCTCGCCATGGTGACGCTGGCGTTCGGCATTGTTGTGGAAAAGCTCGTGGGCGAATGGACCGACGTGTTCGGCGGCGCGCAAGGGATTTACGGCATCAAGGCCCTGACCTGGGACGGGCAACCATTGACCTCGTTGCAATGGGTCTGGCTTGGCATTGGCCTGTGCGCTTTGACTCACCTCTTGTTGCGTAATCTGCTGCAGGGTCGGTTCGGTCGCGCGCTGCTCTCGCTGCAGGCTGACGAGATTGCCTCATCCTCGGTGGGTGTTCGGGTCTACCGCGCCAAGGTCATCGCGTTCGTCGTTGCGGCTGTCACCTGCGGCATCGCTGGTGCGCTCGTCGCCCAACAGAACCAGTACATCAACTCCGACTTCATCACTTTCCATCTGTCAATCTTCATCCTTCTCTTGGTGTTGTTTGGCGGAGCGGGATCCCAGTATGGGCCGCTGGTCGGGACCGTCATCCTGACGGCGGTCGATGCGGCCCTGGCGCGCTGGCCCTCGGCGCAGCATTTTCTCTACGGCTTCCTGCTGCTGTTCGCGCTCTATGTGATGCCAGGCGGCGTGACCGGTCTGTTCTCGAAGTGGTTCCGACGTTCGACCGAGACGCCCGAGACATCGAACGCGGCTGCCGCTCCCACACGCATCGGCCCGGAAGGCCAAGGCGAGTTGCTGGTGGTTCAAGGAGTCACCAAGAACTTCGGCGGCGTGAAGCCAGCCCAGAACGTCTCGTTCCGACTGCAGCGCGGGCATATCCACGCGTTGATCGGGCCGAACGGCGCCGGAAAAAGCACGATGATCAATATGCTGACCGGGCTGATCGATCCGACCGAAGGTTCGATCCAGTTCCTTGGCCAGGAAGTCTCTGGTCAACCTGTGCACTCCATCTGCTGCATGGGCATGGGACGCACTTTCCAGAACTTGCGTCTCTTTGCTGAACTGTCGGTGCTCGACAACGTCATGTTGGGCCGTCACAGCAGAATGACGAACGGGTTTTTCGCGTCGCTACTCCACCTGCCGAGCGCGAAGAAGCAAGAGGCCGCTACGCGTGCGCGCGCCCTGCAGTTGCTGGATTTGGTGGGCCTGCTGCATCTGGCGCACCAGCCTGCGGGAAGCCTGCCCTACGGCTTGCAACGCCGCGTCGAACTCGCACGGGCACTGGCGACCGAACCGCAGCTCCTTCTGCTCGATGAGCCTGCTGCAGGTCTCAACCCGCAGGAGACGGCCGAGCTCGGTCAGCTGTTGCTTCGCATCGGCAAGTGCGGTGTAAGCATCTTGATGGTCGAGCATCACATGGATCTCGTCATGTCGATCTCGGACCACGTCATCGTGCTCGACTACGGCATCAAGATCGCCGAGGGCAAGCCCTCCGAGGTGCAGGCGAACCCCCGTGTAGTCGAAGCCTATCTTGGCGTCGACGAGCCCGAAGAAGCGCTTTGCGCAGCCTGAACCAGAAAGTCAATATGCTGAAACTCGAATCAGTCAAGGTTGCCTACGGCGCGATCCAGGCAGTCAAGGGCGTGAGCATTGAAGTGCGCAAGGGCGAGGTGGTGACCATCATCGGCGCCAACGGGGCAGGCAAGAGCACCTTGCTCAAGAGCATCTGCGGGTTGGAACCCGTCAGTGAAGGTCGCATCCTGCTCGATGGCAAGGACATCACGAACGTCGCATCGCATCAGCGTGTGGGCCTTGGGGTCGCGATGTCCCCTGAAGGCCGCGGCGTATTCGCCGATCAGACGGTGCGCGAAAACCTGATGCTCGGTGCCTATTCGCGAAAGAGCGACCCAGCCGCCACGGCGGCCGCCATCGAGCGCGAATTCAAGAGGTTCCCGCGTCTGCGGGAGCGCCAGGACCAGTTGTCCGGGACCTTGTCCGGCGGTGAGCAGCAGATGCTGGCGATCTCCCGTGCACTGATGAGCGACCCTCGCTTGCTGCTGCTGGATGAACCCTCGCTCGGTCTGGCGCCCTTGATCATCAAGGACATCTTCAATGCCATTCGTCAACTGCGCGAGGCCGGCCTGACCATCTTGCTGGTCGAACAGATGGCCAAGCAGGCACTCGGCGTGGCCGATCGAGCCTACGTGCTCGAAACAGGACACATCACCGCGGAGGGCACAGGTCGCGCACTCCTCAACGATCCCAAGGTCAAGGCGGCCTACCTCGGCACGCACTGAYTCATTTAAACCGTCCACACAAGGAGTACCCCATGACCGAAACCAAAAAGTTCGCGAGCCAGGCCGACCTGGAAGAAAAGAAAGTCACCTTCAGCCAGATATCCGAGCACGCCTGGGCATACACGGCCGAAGGCGATCCGAACACCGGCATCATCATCGGTGACGACGCCGTGCTGGTTGCCGACACACAGGCCACGCCGGCCATGGCGGCCGATGTCATCCGTCGCATTCGCGAAGTGACCGACAAGCCGATCAAGTACGTCGTGCTGACCCACTACCACGCGGTGCGTGTGCTCGGTGCCAGCGCGTACGGTGCGGAACACATCCTTGCGAGCCAGGACACGTACGACCTTATCGTGGAGCGTGGCGAGCAGGACAAGGCCAGCGAGATTGGGCGCTTCCCACGTCTGTTCGCGGGAGTCGAGACCGTGCCACCCGGCATGACCTGGCCCACCATGACCTTCACCGGAAAGATGACGATGTGGCTGGGCAAGCTCGAAGTGCAGCTACTGCAGCTCGGCCGCGGCCATACGAAGGGCGATACGGTCGTGTGGCTCCCTGGCGAGGGTGCATTGCTGTCAGGTGATCTGGTCGAGTTCGGCGCGACACCATACGCTGGCGACGCCTACTTCAAGGATTGGCCCAAGACGCTCGAAAACGTGGCGGCGCTCAAGCCCAAGGCGCTGGTACCTGGCCGCGGTGCCGCGCTGACCACGCC
>NZ_JBFUIU010000722.1:0-4430 GCF_056401695.1 Variovorax sp. P4_D9 | reverse complement strand
GGGTGCAGTCCTGCACCTTGCGGGCCCGTTGTTGTGGCCAGCTGCTGCGGTTCACGCCGTCGTCACGCTGCTGTTGTGCTGGACACGGCAGGACACGCGACGCGTTGCGATGGACTGAACTCACTCCGTCTTCGCTTACCCGATCCCATTTGTTCAACGTCGAAGGAGAAGATCATGAAGTCCATCACCAAGTTCGGGCTGATTCTGTGCGCCGCCCTGCTGGCCGCGGGTTGCGTGACCAAGCAGACCTACAACAAGGAAGTGAGCACCGCCGACACCTACCAGGCGCTCAACACCAAACTCTCGAGCGAGCTGAGCAGCGACCAGGCGCAGATCACCCAGTTGCAGAACCAGCTCAAGGTGACGCTGGTCAACGAGGTCCTATTCCCCGAGGGTGGCTGGACGCTCAACGCGAAGGGTGAGGAGACCCTCGCCAAGATCGCGCCGAACCTGTCGAACCTGCCGGGCCAACAGATCATCGTCCAGGGGTTCACCGACAACCTGCCGATCGGTGGCACGCTGAAGTCGCGGTTTCCCTCCAATCTCGAGCTCTCGTCGGCGCGAGCGGACGACGTGGCGCGCTACCTCACCTCGAAGGGCGTGCCGTCGGCGACGATCTCGGGCCAGGGCTTTGGAGAAGCGCGGCCGGTGGCGAGCAACGACACGCCACAGGGCAGGGCAAAGAACCGCCGCGTCGAGATCGTGATCTCGGCGGCCAGTCGGCCGTAGCAGATTGACCGCGTTGCGGTCGGGACGAAGCCCATCGACCGCAATGCGTACCAGGCCGGACCGATTGCATGATCACACAGGCCGACCGGCACCTGTAGACGTTTCAACTTACTGGAGATGGTTATGACGACCCGACGAATCTTTGTTTCTTCCGCGACCCTGCTCGCGTCCGCGACCGCGCTCTCGACAGCAGTGGCTCAGGATGCTGTGCAGCCTGCCAAGCAGGCTGATTTCTTGTTCGTCCAATCGGCGAAAAGCATGAGCTTTGACAAGGCAAGCAACAGGTTGACCCTGCACGGGGTGAGTCCGATCACGGTGTTCTTTTCCGACCGCCCTGAACGCATTGCGGGAAACATGAATACGTCCGCATTCGTACCATTCTGGAGCCAGGGCAAGGACAGCTTTCTTTCCGATCCGCCCAATGCGGACATCTCCATCGTCGAGGGCAATGCACTGCGGCAGATCGTTGCAGTTATCAAGGCCCCTGAATTGAAAGGTGACGACCTGTCCTACACGGTTCAGATCCTTCAGGGCGACATGCCGGCGAAGGGCGCGGAGGTGTCGGTCTTCATCGATGTCATCGGTATGCCGATGACGCCGGTTTCCTATGCCGGCGTGGCACGACGCAGCTACCGCCGAGCCGTCATCCGCTAGTGGTGGCGCCGGAAGAGGCATGCAATGACCACTGTGATTGCAAGCGCCGAAGAACGAGGCGATCTCGACCCAGAAGAGTTTTCGCTCGTGCTCGGGGGCCCGTTGTTCCAGTTCTGGCGGCGTGCCCGACTTTCAGACGATACAGGAAGCCTTTCGCACCGGCGTGCAGTCGTTATGGTGCTTATCGCTTGGGTCCCGCTGCTGCTGCTGTCCTTCGCCGAAGGTCACGCACTGGGGCGGGGCATCGATCTTCCGTTCCTCCATGATCTCGAACTGCAAGTTCGCCTGCTCATTGCGCTACCTCTGCTGATCGTCTCCGAGTTCGTCGTTCATCAGCGCATGCGCACGGTCGTGAGGCCGTTTCTCGACGATGGACTGATCCCGGACGCCTGTCGGACGCAGTTCGACATGGCCGTCACCTCGGCCATGCGTGTGCGGAACTCGGTCGTCGCGGAATTGCTCCTGATCGCGTTCGTGTACGGCATCGGCATCCTGGTTGTATGGCGAAAAGAGCTGACGCTCGATGTTTCGACCTGGTACGGCACCGTCGCCCATGGCGACAGGAAGCTGACGCTCGCCGGCTGGTGGCTGGCCTGCGTGAGCATGCCGATGTTCCAGTTCCTGTTCTTGCGCTGGTATTTCAGGCTATTCATTTGGGCGCGCTTCCTCTGGCAGGTGTCGCGCATCAAGCTGAATCTGCTGCCAGCCCACCCGGATCGCTGCGGCGGCCTCGGATTCCTCGCGCTGGTGCGCGTCGCGTTCGCACCGCTGCTGTTCGCGCAGGGCACTGTGCTCGCCGGCATGATGGCCGACAGGATCTTCTTCGCCGGCGCCAGGCTCGTTCAGTTCGAGGTCGAACTTGTCGCGGTCGTCGCATTCATGGTGTTCGTGATCTTGGGTCCTCTTTTGGTATTCAGCCCGCAGCTCGAGGCGGCTGGACGCAAGGGACAACTTGAGTATGCGGCGCTGGCCAGCCGGTACGTGCGCGAATTCGAGCGCAAATGGCTGCGCAAGAGAACGAACGCCGACGAACCTTTGCTCGGCAGCTCGGACATCCAATCGATGGCGGACATGGCAAACAGCTTTTCGATCGTGGAAGAGATGCGGTGGGCGCCATTCACCTGGAAGACGGTCCTGCATCTTGCGGCAACCACGCTGCTTCCGATCCTGCCCCTCACGTTGACGATGTTCTCAGCGCAACAAGTGCTCGATAGTTTGCTGAAGATTCTCGTATAGGCGGTTTCCGGTTGGCCCCGTCGGCCACCTTTCCGGCCATTTGGCTGCGTCCCCACCTGTCGGAAATTGACACGTCGATGTCTAGAACTGCCATCGTGGGCGCGGGCGCGTTCCTCGATGATCAATGCACGAGATTCATCTCGGGTCTCGCCCGCCACACCCGCCACAGGAACCACATATGTCCAACGAATACATCCTCGGCAATCCGAATCTGGACGTCCGCAAGACCAACCGCGCCATCGATGAACTGATGAAGGTGACGACCAATCCGCGCCACCGCTTCATGCTCGAGGCGTACTACCGCCACCGCTTTCTTGAAATCGCCGGGCGCTATGAAGAGATCTTCACGCCCGACATGACCGTCCAGAACCCCGTCTACCACGTCGAGGTGGCCGGCAACAGCGCCACACTCAACGGAACTGAAGCGGTCAAGGGCTTCTACGCGGTTTGGGCACAGACCCATCAGTCGATCTTCTACGTCGAAGACGAACAGGTGGCTGTCGCCGACAATTTCATCGCGTCGGTGTCTACGATGTACCAACAGACGCACGGCAAGACGCTGGCGGCCAACGGCATCGGGGTAGATGACGAAAATGCCTATTACCTGATCAGGGTTCCCGGAATGCAGATGATCTGGCCGTACGACAACCAAGGCCGCCTGCTAGGTGAAGACGTCTGGGAACCGAATCCGGCAGCACGCACGCTGACCAAGTTGGMTCCATCTGAGGTGCTCACCAGCGAGCGATCCGGCATGCTGCTCGCGCCGTTCATCAAGCCATTGCGCTCCTTCGAGCAGGCGATGCTGCAGGCCGCGTGATCGGCAACAGTCGGGACCGAAAGCGACGCTCCAAGATGATGAAGTTCCTGAGAACACCCGAAGAACGCTTCGTCGGCCTGCCCGACTATCCGTTCACCCCGAACTACCACGAGCTCGCGTCCGGGCTGCGGCTGCACTATCTCGACGAGGGCCCGCGCGAGGCCAAGCCGGTGCTGATGCTGCATGGCGAACCGACGTGGTCGTTCCTGTACCGCCACATGATCCCGCCCGTGGCGGCGGCCGGTCTGCGGGTGCTGGCGCCGGACCTGATCGGTTTCGGCAAGTCGGACAAGCCCGCCCACAAGAGCGACTACACGTACGAAGGCCAAGTAGCGTGGATACGTGACTGGCTGGAGGCGCTCGACCTGCGAGACATCACTCTGGTCTGCCAGGATTGGGGCTCGCTGATCGGGTTGCGACTGGTGGCGGAATCTCCGGAGCGCTTTGCCCGCGTGTTGCTCGGCAACGGCGGCCTGCCGACCGACGCGCTGAAGATCAGCCCCGCGTTTCGCATTTGGCGCGCCTTCTCGCGACGGAGCCCGTGGTTCCCCATCGGTCGGATCGTCCAGGGCGGGACGCGGCGTCGGCTGACAGCGGCCGAGCGCAGCGCCTACGACGCGCCATTTCCTGACGAACGTCACAAAGCCGGCGCACGCGTCTTTCCGTCCCTGGTTCCGACGAGCGGATTCAATCCGCGGGGCAGCGCAGACAACGAGCGCGCCTGGCAGGTGCTCGAACAGTGGCGCAAGCCATTCGTCACGTGCTACAGCGATGGAGACCCGATCACCCGCGGCCTCGAGGGAGAGTTCATGCGCCGCGTCCCCGGCGCACAGGGACAGCCGCACTGCACGCTGAGCGGCGGGCACTTCATGCAGGAGGACGATTCAGCGCGCTTTGCCCGATTGATCGTCGACTGCTGCCGCAATCCAAGCGCCAGCGCCGTCGCCAGCCCCGCTTGAGTACGCTCAGACGTTGCGCGGCCGCTCCTGATAGG
>NZ_JBFUIU010000721.1:0-4435 GCF_056401695.1 Variovorax sp. P4_D9 | reverse complement strand
CACCAGCTCACTCAGGTCCAACTGGTCGATCACCTCCACGACAAAGCGGGCCAGGTGATCCTGCGGTAGCCATTCATCAACCGACGGCGGCAGCAAGTAGGCGGTGTCTCGATCTACGGCAATGAAGCGGCTCATGCAGTGGAGGTCTATTTAAACTGGCGCGATTGTCCAAGCCGCCGCCCACTCGGGGTAGGCGGGAAAGCCCGACACGCTCCTAGAGGCTGAAGAAGCGCATCACGACCTCGGCGGGATGCCGGACGCCGACACCGACGAACATGCGGTCGGTGATCCAGCCCAGCGTCTTCGAGGCGGTCTCGAAGCGTGGATTGCAGCGGAAGTAGACCTGGGCCGGGTCGACCGGTTCGCCCCGCAGCAGCTTCGCCATGACCTCGGCCGGGGCGGCGCGCAGCGCGTGGTTCTGGACGTAGATCAGGTCGCCGCCATCGGTCTCGAGCCCGTAGCGGGCATCGAGCTCGGACAGGGTGTCGCTGACGATCAGCTGGAAATCGGTGCCGCCGGGCAGAACCCGGGCGGTCCAGCCGTCGCCGCGGGCCTCGCCGCCGGTGATCGGCACCAGCCGGCGCATGCCGCGCGGGCCGCGGCTCAGGACTTCCGGTTTGCCGACCTCGACCCGGAGGTCGGCGAAATGGTCGAGTGCGGGCGGGGCGAGCGGGTCTTTCGAATTCATCCCCTAGCGTAACGCCGGTGTCGCCTGTCGCGCTCAGGAGGGGTCCTTGCCGCGCGTGCGGCCGACGCCGCTGAAGATGCCGATTCCCAGCAGGATCAGGGCGCCGATGCCGATGTAGAGCGTGGACACGCCGGCGACCGAGGCGGCCCAGCCGAGGCCGGCCAGGAAGATCAGGAAACCGATCATGTAAAGGGCGAAGGACATGGCTCTTTCTCCGGGTCTTGGAATCGGCCCAGTCTGCCTGCGCATCGCTTCAGGCGCAGCGGCCACGGGCGCTATTCCGTGTCGGAGGTAGCCTACCGTTCGGCCGGGACCTTGTCTTCGGCACTCGCTGCATCCAGCGCAGCGATCGTTTCGGGCGCCAGCCGAAGTGCCGTCGCCGCCACTAGTTCCGCGAGCTGCTTCATCGAGGTCGCGCTGGCGATCGGCGCCGTGATCGCCGGCCGCGCGATCTGCCAGGCGATCGCCACCTGGCCCGGCGTGGCGTCGTGCGCCCTGGCCGCGGCATCGAGTGCATCGAGGATGCGCAGCCCGCGCGGATTCAGATATTTCTTCGTCGTGCTGGCGCCGCGTGCGCTCTTCGCGGCATCGGCCTCGCTGCGGTACTTGCCGGTGAGGAAGCCGGCCGCCAGAGCATAGAAATTGATCACGCCGACGCCGCGCGCCAGGCACAGCGGCTCGAGCGCATCCTCGAAGACCGCCCGGTCGTAAAGGTTGTAGAGCGGCTGCAGGCTCTCGTAGCGCGGCAGGCCCTGCTTCTCGGCCACGTCCAGCGCCTCGGCCAGGCGCGGGGTGCTGAAGTTCGAGGCCCCGATCGCTCGCACCTTGCCGGCCTCGATCAGCGCCGCGAAGGCCTCGGCGGTGTCCGACATCGGCGTCGCCGGGTCGTCGTCATGCGATTGGTAGAGGTCGATGTGGTCGGTTTTGAGGCGCCGAAGAGAGGCATCCACGGCCTCGTGGATGTAGGCCGGCGACAGGCCCTGCTTGCCGTCGCCCATCGGCTTGCCGAGCTTGGTCGCGAGCACCACGCGGTTGCGCTTGCCGGTCTGGTGCAGCCACTTGCCAATCAGAGTCTCGGATTCGCCGCCGCCGTGGCCGGGCACCCATCGCGAATAGACGTCGGCGGTATCGACGAAGTTGAAGCCGGCGTCGAGCCAGGCATCGAGCAGGCGGAAGGACAGCGCCTCGTCCACCGTCCAGCCGAAGACGTTGCCGCCGAAGGCCAGCGGCGAAACCTGGAGGCCGGAGCGGCCGAGGGGTCGGAGTTGCATGAAGGATCCTTGAAAGGGAAGTTCAGACGAAATCCAGGGCGCCCAGCAGCGCGCCGGCGCCCAGCAGCCACAGCAGGTGGATGCGGGTGCGCCAGACGATAAGCGCGGCAACGCCGGTCAGCAGCCAGAGGTGCCAGGCGGGCGCGTTGCCGGCATGGTTTCCCGCCGCCAGCACCCAGCCGGTGGCGACCAGCAGGCCGATCACGATCGGAGCCATGCCCTGCTTGAAGGCGCGGACCCCGCGCCGGTTCCGGTTGCGGTGCCCCCATCGGGTCGCGAAATAGGTCAGAGTGGTGCTGGGCAGCATGATGCCGAGCATCGTGAGCGCGAGACCCAGCAGGCCCAGCAGCCAGGCCTGCGGACCGGCCCCGATGCCGCCGCCGGCGTTGAGCCCGACGTTCCAGCCCATCAGCGCCACGAACAGCACGTTGGGCCCGGGTGCCGCCTGGGCGATCGCCACCGAGGAGCTGAACTGCGCGTCGGTCAGCCAGCCGTGGTCGCTGACCAGGTAGCGGTGCATGTCGGGCACGGTGGTGATGGCACCGCTGATCGACAGTAGCGAGAGCATCAGGTATTGCGCGAAGAGCGACAGCCAGTCCTGCCAGTGCATGACGATGGTCATCGCGGAATCTTCCGCCAGGTCCAGATGCAGGCCAGGCCACCGACAATCAGCAGCACCCAGCCGAGCGGGATGTGGAAGAGGGCGATCGCGGCGAACACCAGCGCGACCAATCCGAGGCAGGTGGCGAAGCCGAGCGGGTGCTTGCGCAGCTGGGGCACCAGCTTGATGCCGGTGGCGGCGATCAGTCCGCCGGCCACCGCACCCATGCCGCGCAGCGCGCCGGCGACCTGCGAATTGCCGGCGTAGTGGGCATAGAGCACCGCCAGCACGAGGATCACGCCGAGCGGCACCGTCAGCATGCCGGCCACGGCCGCGATCGCGCCGCGCAGCCCGAAGTGGCGGTCGCCGATCATCAGCGCCAGGTTGATCACGTTCGGGCCCGGCAGCACCTGGGCCACGGCCCAGTCCTCGAGGAATTCGTCGGGGGTGAGCCAGCGCTTCTTCTCGACCATCTCGCGCTGGACGATGGCCAGCACGCCGCCGAAGCCCTGCAACGCGAGCCAGGTGCAGGAAAAGAACAGGTCGCGCGGGGACTTGGGGCGTGGGCGATCGGGCGCTGCCGCCGCGATGGATGAGGATGCCGATTGCATGAGCGGCGATTATCGTTGGGCGGGCCGGACGGCGCTGGCTAGCGCGCCGTCCGACGCCGGCCCGCCCCGCTTGCTGCCAAACTCAGGCCATGAACGCACGCTCGCTCTTCGATCTCTGCAAGGACTCCGTGGCCTCGTGGCAGGCCGACTACGCACCCAGCATGGGCGCGGCGCTGGCCTACTACACGGTGTTCTCGGTTGCGCCGCTGATCCTGATCGTGATCTCGGTGGTCGGCCTGGTGTTCGGCGAGGAGGCGGCCCGCGGCGAGATCTTCGAGCAGTTGTCGGGGCTGATGGGCGCCGACGGCGCGCGAACGGTGCAGTCGATGCTGGAAGCCCTCAACAAGCCGACCCAGAGCGTGGTCGCCACCGTGGTCGGCATCGGCCTGCTGGTGGTCGGTGCGACCACAGTGTTCGGCGAACTGCAGGACGCGCTCGATCGCATCTGGCGGGCGCCGGCGCGCAACGACGGCGGCGGCCTCATGTCGCTGCTGCGCACCCGGCTGCTGTCGTTCAGCATGATCATGGGCATCGGCTTCCTGATGATCGTGTCGCTGGTAGTCAACGCGGCGCTAGCGGCCCTGGGCGAATGGTGGGCGCCGATGTTCGGCGGTTGGGCCAAGCTGGCGCAGAACGTCGATTCGATCTTCAGCTTTTTGACCGTGACCGTCGGCTTCGCGATGATCTACAAGGTCATGCCGCGCGTCAGCGTGCAGTGGCGCGACGTCTGGGTCGGGGCCACGGTGACCGCGGTGCTGTTCACGGTCGGCAAGTACCTGATTGGCCTGTACATCGGCACCACCGGTGTCGCCTCGGGCTATGGCGCCGCCGGGTCTTTGGTGGTGGTGCTGGTGTGGGTCTACTACTCGGCGCAGATCTTCCTGCTGGGCGCGGAGTTCACCTGGGTCTACGCCCACACCTATGGCTCGCTCAAGGGCGTTCCCCGCCCGGTGGCCGGGCGTTCGCCGATGCGGGCCGAACCGGTCGACGGGCCGGAGCGGCCGCCGGCGC
Source organism: Variovorax sp. P4_D9 (assembly GCF_056401695.1). Taxonomy (NCBI): domain Bacteria; kingdom Pseudomonadati; phylum Pseudomonadota; class Betaproteobacteria; order Burkholderiales; family Comamonadaceae; genus Variovorax; species Variovorax sp. P4_D9. Next base: position 253 of record NZ_JBFUIU010000721.1, on the reverse strand, counting down.
GCGGGGCGGCCGACCGCTGATATGGCTTGATCCTGTCAAGAGCGCGAGCCGCTATCTAGAACGCTTCCCAGTCGCCCGCCCCGACCGGCGCGGGGGCGGTGGCGGCGGGCTTGCGTGCGGAGGTTTGCGCTTTCGCGGCTCGGGCCTTGTCCAAGGCCACCACCGGAGATGCCGCCGCCATGCGCGACACGGCCGGGCGCTCCAGCTTGAAGACGCTGACGGCGCGCGACAACTGGCTCGCCTGGTCCTGGAG